>JABUUR010000076.1 GCA_021443065.1 Fibrobacter sp. | reverse complement strand
GCCATGGCCTTTTCTCCCTGGGAACGCCTTCGTTCCGCCTCTCGCCGGGTCGAAATGAAGGACAGGAAAAAGAAGGAATCTTCCAAGAAACCGTCCAAGAAATCTTCTAGGAAATCCTCCAAGGAATAACTCCACCCTGTCCTATTTTGTTTTTCATATTTTTGTATAATGAACAAAAATTGTAAAAATTATTTATTTTTGTTTTCGTAACGGACGTTTTCAAAAAAATGTGTTAACACGCTGGAACCCTTGTAAAATAAGGGTTCTTTTCGTATGTGGATAAAAGAATAAAGGCCAAGGTCGATTTTGGCACGGTCTTTGCGTATGGGCGGCGAATCAAAGATAAACCCTCAACAAGGATGAAAAATGAAGCTCGTTACAGCTTACATTCAACCCGAAAGGCTCAATAGCGTAAAGCAGTCGCTATATGAGGCGGAAATTTTCAAGATGTCTGTCACCAACGTCCTGGGCTGTGGCCAGCAGAAGGGGCATACCCAGGTTTACCGCGGTGTAGAAACCGAAGTCAACCTGCTCAAGAAAATCTGCATTCGCATTGCCGTAAACGACGATTTTGTGCAACCCTGCATCGATGCAATCATCGCGGGCGCACGCTCCGGCAATATCGGCGACGGGAAGATTTTTGTCACTGAACTTGAACAATGTATACGTATCCGTACCGGCGAAACCGGGCCGGAAGCAATTGGCTAAAAGGGAGATGTAAAAAATGACTGAAACGCTTTCTAACGCAGCCCCTACAGTAGGCGATGCCATTTTCATGACCGAGAACCTCTGGATCATGATTTCTGCAATGCTTGTGTTCTTTATGGGCCTTGGCTTTGCCTGTGTGGAGTCCGGCCTTTGCCGGGCAAAGAACGCAACCAACATCTGCTTCAAGAATATCGCGGTCCCTGCAATCGGCATTTCTGTTTACGCACTCGTAGGGTTCGGCCTGATGTACCCGGGAGAATTCAACGGATGGCTGGGATTTGCAGGCTTTGGCATTGGCGACTGGCTTGACCCTTCTAAATTTACCGCCGCGTACAACGGGCACTTTTCCATGTTCGCCGACTGGCTTTTCCAGGCAATGTTCGCCGCCACTGCGGCAACCATCGTTTCCGGTGCCGTTGCGGAACGTGTCAAACTTTCTTCTTTCTTGGTATTCACTTTCTTTTATGTGGCTTTCGTTTACCCCGCAGTTGGCTCCTGGGTGTGGGGCGGTGGCTGGCTTTCCGAATTCAGCGCTTTCGGTGCCCAGGGCTTTCATGACCTGGCAGGATCCGAGCTTGTCCACTCCGTGGGTGGATGGGGGGCCTTGGCCGGCGTACTGATTCTTGGTCCCCGCATCGGCAAGTATGTGAACGGCAAGCCTCATGCCATTCCTGCCCATAACGTTCCGTTGGCTACCATCGGCGTATTTATCCTGTGGTTCGGCTGGTGGGGCTTTAACGGAGGTTCCGCGCTTTCCGGCAATCCCTTTGATGTCTCCCTGATTCTTGTAAACACGAACCTCTCCGCAGTTGCCGGAGTATTTACCGCAACGGTTGCCTCCTGGCTTATCGCCCGAAAACCGGATGCCACCATGGCTCTTAACGGATGCCTTGCCGGTTTGGTTGCCATTACCGCCTCGGCAGATATTGTAAGCCCCATGAGCGCCTGGGTTATTGGAGCGATTGGAGGCGTGTTCGTCGTGTTCGCTGTGTACATGTTCGAAAGGCTCCACCTGGATGACCCCGTTGGTGCCCTCTCGGTGCACCTTGTCAACGGAATCTGGGGTACCCTGGCTGTGGGGATCTTTGACAACACCGGTCGTTACAACGTTGCGACCCAGGCATTGGGTGTTGTTGCCTACGCCATACCCTGCTTCTTGACGGCATGCCTGATTTTCATTGTCATCAAGAAGACCATGGGCCTGCGCGTCAGCGAAAGAGAAGAATTGAAGGGCCTTGACCTGACTGAACACGGCCAGGAATCATACGGCGGTTTCCAGATATTCTCCAATACCTAAGGCGACTTTCTGAAACCACAAGGCCCCTGCTGGGGCCTCCTTGCGTTATCATAACACTAATGATTCCGAGTCAAGCCCGGGACTATGTGGGGTAAGGCTCGAGATGATGATGCGAACTAAACGATTCGCCCGGACTCTAGCATATTTAATCTTGTGCTTGCACCGTTATTTCTCTTTCGCTTTCGCTCAGGATATCGATGCGAATTACGTGGGTGATTCCCGGATCGTTACTTTCCAGGCGTTCCGGCCATTCGATAAGACTTATGCCCTGTTCCAGGTAGTCCGGGTCCAATCCCACTTCATTCAAATCCGCTCCACCTTCCAGACGGTACAAGTCAAAATGGAAAACAGGGGGATTGTTCGGGTATTCATGAAGAATGGTGTAGGTGGGGGAACATACGTTCCCTTGAAAGCCAAGGCCTTTGCATATCCCGCGGCTAATGACAGTCTTGCCTGCCCCAAGGTTGCCGAACAAGGCCACCTTGTCGCCGGGCTTTAGGCTCTTGCCAAATTCTATGGCCCAGTTGTATGTATCTTCTTCTGAATGAAAACGCATGGTGGTTGATGGTTGGTAATGAGTGCGCACTTCGCTCACTGCTCAAAGTGTTGCGACCTCGAAGCTCTATAGTTTGTCCTTGAATTGTTGGTAGGTGAACTTGTGCAGCAGGTGGAACTTGCCCTGCTCATCGAACTTGCCTATGCTGGGGTGACGCACTCCGTTAAAAAAGGTGGTCTTCACCATGGTGTAGTGGATCATGTCCTCGAATATGATCCTGTCGCCCACTTGCAGCGGCTTGTCAAAGGAAAAGTCTCCCAACTGGTCTCCGGCCAAGCAGGAATTTCCCGTTAATTTGTATGTAAAAGGCTTTTCGCCGGGGAGGCCTGCTCCAGTCACGGCAGGGCGGTACGGCATTTCCAGGCAGTCCGGCATGTGGGCGCTTATGGAAACGTTGAGGACGGCGATGTCCATTTCGTTGTGCACGATGTCTCCGACGGAGGCCACCAGTTCGCCGGTTTGCCAGCCGACGGCTTCCCCCGGTTCCATGATGACTTGAAGGTGGGGGTAGCGTTCGTGGAAACCATTCAAGATTCGCACCAGCTCTTCGCGGTGGTAGTCCTTGCGTGTAATGTGGTGGCCGCCGCCGAAGTTGACCCACTTCATTTGAGGAAGGAACTTGCCGAAATGCCGTTCGAATGCGACGAGCACGCCTTCCAGCGCGTCGGCATCCTGTTCGCACAGGGCGTGAAAATGGAGCCCTTCGATGCCGTCCAGAAGTTCCGGTTTGAACTCCTGTTCGGTGACGCCCAGCCGGCTGAACTTGCCGCAGGGGTTGTAAAGGTCTGTCTCCACCGTGGAGTACTGGGGGTTGACCCGGATGCCTGCACTGACGCCTGCCTTCAGTGTCTTTTCCTTGAACCGCAGCCACTGGCCAAAGCTGTTGAATGTGATGTGGCCTGCGCAACTTAAAATTTCATCGATTTCGTCGTCATCGTAGACCGGCGCGAAAACGTGGACTTCCTTGCCCATTTCCTCCTTGGCTAGTTTTGCCTCGTTTAGACTGCTGGCGGTGGCCCCGGCCAGATATTTGCCGATTAAGGGGAAAGAACGCCAAAAACTGTAGCCTTTTAGTGCACAAATGATTTTTACGTCGCCCCGGACCTGGATATCGTTCAAAATTTCCATGTTACGGCGAAGGCGGGCTTCATCCAACACAAAACAGGGGGAAGGAACTTGAGAATAGTCTAGCATGGCACAAAGATAGCCTTTTTTACAAATTTCTTATATTTTTTTTGGTTCCTTTAACTACATTTAAAGAACGATGAGATTCTCTTGTTATAAGCATATTCTTTTTTCTGTTCTGGCTTTGACATTCGTAGGAATGCCTTTGGCTCAACCTGCAACCTCCGTCCAAGAAGCCCAACCCGCTCCGGCACCCCTGGTGGGGGCTGACATGGTCGCCACGCCTCGAGGTGCTTCTAGCCTCGACGACATGATCCAGGCTAAGTTGGACTCCATGAATCGTGTCGTTCCTGCCACCGGACCCCGCAATTCCGATAGCCTGGCCAAGGCCAAGGCCGACAGCGTCCGCAAGCTGATCCAGGCCGGCAAGTACGTCCAGCGTGCCAAGTACGACAAGAAAAACTTTGACCACTGGAATATCGACACCACCCTTCAGAAGGCCATGAAGGAAAAGTTGGTGGGCGTGTGGCGCACTCCAATCGTAGCCCACGGTCACGCATTCCGCGATGCGGAACTTCGTTTTGGTGCAAACGACACCCTGGTGGGTGTTACCCGTACTTATTCCGATTCCGGCCGCTACCAGATGACCGGCGAATACATTTTCAAGGCCCGTTACCGCTTCGACAACGAGGCCGCCCTGGTGAGCCGCGAAGTCTTTGCCGACCGCAAGGTCGTCCGCTGGGACTTCATCTCTTTCCGCCAGGTCAACGACTCCTTGATTTACAACTTGAACAAGTTGGAATTCCGCGACTTGAACGACAACTGGCTCAACGCCTTGCAGGGCTTTGAAAACGTTCCCCCTGAAATTTATCTCCGCGATGAAAAGGGTTCTAACGAACTCAAGCGCGAGGCCCAAAAGAACAAAGCAAAGAAATAGGCAAACTCCTTATGGTGTCTGCCAATCGCCGAGCGATCGTCTGCTTTACCGCATTGACATTGCTCGGCTTTTTGTTTGCCTACCTGACCCTGAGTTCCGGTTCGGTGGATGTCCGCTGGTCGGACCTGGGGTGGAGGTGTGTTCCTTATCACAACATGCAGCATCAAATCTTCTGGGAAATCAGGTTCCCCAGGATGGTGGCTGCTGTGCTTTCCGGGATTGCACTGGCGGTGTCGGGCCTGTCCCTGCAGACTTTGTTCAAAAACCCCTTGGCGGGCCCCTTTGTCCTTGGCATCAGCAGTGGAGCAAGTTTTGGCGTGGCCCTGTCCTTGCTTGCCGGTTTTAGTTTTGGTCACCTGGGCGTGCTGGGGGCAGCCTCTGCGGGCGCCTTGGCGGTGACGGCGCTGGTCGTATGGGTGGCTTCCCGTTTTGAAAAGTCGTCGGTGCTGTTGATTGTGGGTTTGCTCATAGGGTACTTTATAGATGCGCTGGTGAGCCTTTTGATTGCGAACAGCGATGCGGAGTCCTTGCGGGTGTACGTGTCCTGGGGCATGGGCAGTTTTGGCCGCCTGACTTACGACGGCCTGTGGCTGTTTGCCGCGGCGGTACTTGCGGGGGTTATCCTTGTGGCCTTGAGCGTCAAGTACCTGAACGCGGTGCGGCTGGGTGATGACTTTGCCCGGGGCGTCGGCTTGAATGTAAAGCGGGGGCGGGCTCTGGTGCTGCTGGGGGCTTCTATCCTTGCTGCCGCCTGCACAGCCTATTGCGGTCCGGTGGCGTTTGTAGGAATCGCCGTACCCCACTTGGCCTATCTGCTTTTCAAGACTTCTAACCACCGCGTTCTTTTGCCTGGCGCTAGTTTGTGTGGAATGGTGCTTTGCCTTGCAGCCTCGTTGTTTAACACGGTTCCCTTGAATGCGGTGTTGAGCCTGGTTGGCGTCCCTGTAATTCTGTGGGTGGTCGTTCGCGGCGGGAGGATGAGCTAGTGGGCTGTCTCTTGAAATGCAATGCACTGGAATTCGGCTACAAGAAAGGCTTTGCCCTTGCCATGGATTTTGAATTGCAGCCGGGCGAGGTGGTTGCCTTGATGGGTCGGAACGGTTCCGGAAAGAGTACGTTCTTAAAAACCCTGTGCGGTAGGATTCCCGCCCTGGGCGGAACCGTAGAAATCGAACAGCGGTCTTTGAAGGCCTGGCCTGTAAAGGAACTTGCAAGAAGAATTGCTTACATCTCCATCAGCAAGGCTGCCCCGGAACGAATGACCGTATCGGAGTTTGTCGGCCTCGGCCGTATGCCCTACAGCGATTTTTTCGATCGTCGTTGCAAAGCGGATTTGGAAATAACCCGCGACGCAATGAAAATGATGGACCTGCAGGATTTTGTGACGCGGCCCATCTGTGAATTGAGCGACGGTGAACGTAGCCGAGCCTACCTGGCGCAGGCCGTGGCCCAGCAGGTAAACATCTTGCTTTTAGACGAACCCAACGCGTTCCTGGATATTCCCTGGAGCCGTCAGTTGTTCAGGACCTTGCGTCAACTTGCCGCGGAACGAGGCATGGGCGTTATTGTTTCTACCCATTCCAAGGAATACGCCTCTTCGTACTGCGATCGGGTTATGGTCATAGAAAATTGTCGGGTCCAATGGGGTGTATGGGAAAAAGCCGAAGAAGAAGGATGGCTGGAATGGACAAAGTAAAATACACGTGGCTGTTTACATCTTTGCTTGCTGCGCTGATTGTTGGCTGCGCCGGGAATAAAAGCCTTGTAGAAAACAGGACCGTCGTGGCCGATGTCTTAGAAGGGGGGCCGGGCAGGCATTTTTTATGGAAGGTCTCCGACGAAAATTCCCACGTGTGGGTCTTGGGCAGCATCCACTTTGCAGATACATCCTTTTACCCTATGGATTCTGTTATCGAAGAAGCCTTCGCCAATGCAAGTGAACTTGCTGTGGAAATGAACGTTCGCGAAGACTCCGTGAACCAGGATGTGGTGCAGGAAACCTTGCAGAAGGGCCTTCTCCCCAAGGGGACTACGTTGAACCAGGTGGTGCCTTCGGCGGTCTGGTACTCCCTGGACAGTCTTTGTTTCGCGTGGAATTTGCCCATTGCCATGTTCAAGGGAATGCGGCCTTGGTTCGTGTCGACCACGTTGACCGCATTGGCCATGGAACGTATCGGCCTGGACAATTCCCTGGGAATCGACGCGGTGCTGTTGGACCGGGCAAAGGATGAGGGCAAAAAAATCGTCGGCATAGAAACGCCTGCCGAACAGATCGATGCCATGTCCGGAAACGACGAGTCGGATTCTTCGGGCGCCTATTACCTTAGGAACACCTTGCGTGAAATTTCGGGGCTGGATTCCATGGTAACCCGGTTGATTCGTTCTTGGAAAACTGGGGACGAAGCCTTGTTGCATCTGGTGTTGAACGGGGATTCTGCGGTTACGGAGACGGACAAGGTTTTTGAGAAAAAGTTCGAGGAACAAATCTATACAAGACGAAACGGAAAGATGGCTCAAGCCATAGCGGACTTTTTAAATGAAGACAGAAATGTCTTTGTGGTGGTGGGAGTGGCCCACTTGATGCTGGACGAGGACAACGTCATTAGCCTTTTGAAACAAAAGGGATTCAGGGTAGAACGTTTTTAAAGATTCTTGACGGAAACGCCCAGGCGGTTTAGGCGGTTGTAAAGCGCGGTTCGCAGCATGCCCAGTTTTTCTGCGGTGGCGCTGACGGACCCGTTGTTCTCCCGGATTTTTTCAATGAGGAATTGCTTCTCCTGCTCCAGCTGCCAATCGCGGAACTGGTCGTAGCTGCCGTGGCTTGCAAAGTTGCCGGTAGGAGGCTGTTCTTTCGTTCTTTCAGAGGAAATTACGTTGGATTCCTCGACGGAATTCTTCTCGTTTTCGATTTGAAAATCTTCGGGTTGCAGTTCCCCGCTGTTGGAAAAACACAGGGCGCGCTGCACGACGTTTTCCAGTTCACGAATGTTGCCTGGCCAGTTGTGGTTCTGCAAGCGCTCCAAGGCGCTTTGGGAAATGGTGTAGGCGTCTTCCTTGCTTTGGTACTGCTTGATAAAGTAGTTGACCAGGTCCTCGATATCTTCCTTGCGTTCTCGCAGGGGGGAAATTTTCAAGGGAATCACGTTCAGCCGGTAGAACAGGTCTTCGCGGAATTTCTTTTCTTTGACGGCGGTTTTCAAATTGCGGTTTGTTGCGGCCACAATGCGCACGTCGATACGCTTCGACTGGTTGGCTCCAATGGGGCGAATCTCCTTGTTCTGCAAAACGCGAAGCAATTTTACCTGGGCGTGCAAAGGCATGTCTCCGATTTCGTCAAGGAAAATGGCGCCTCCGTCTGCCGCCTCGAACAAGCCGATGCGTTCGTTCTGGGCTCCGGTGAATGCCCCACGGGTGTGCCCGAAAAGTTCGCTTTCAAATAGGTTCTCGGGAATGGCACTGCAGTTTACCGTAATGAACTTGTCGTAAATGCAGGAGACCGCCCTTGCTATCAGTTCCTTGCCCACGCCTGTCTCGCCCTGGATAAGGACTGGGCCGGAGTTTACCATGGCCCTCAAGACGGACTTGCGGAGTTGTTCCATGGCGGGGCTCTTGCCTACCAGCAGGGACATTCTTTCACGGAAAATCTTGCGGGCTTCGATAAACTTTCGGAGCTTGGCGATTTTACTCATGAGGTGGACCCGCACCGACGCGGTGTTCATGCTCACATCTGCAAACTTGTTACAGAGGTAGCCGTAGTTGCCAATTTCATCGGCGTAGGCAAATATCATGGAGTCGGGACTTTTTTCCCGAAGTGCTGTCAACGCCCTTTCGTTTTCTGCGGTAAAGGAATCCAAGTCCCAGATGATGATGGGGGAGAAAGGTGTCTTGGACGTGTACAAGCTGTTCTCGATGGAATCGAATACAATGACATCGTTGTTTACAGAAGAAAGCACGTCTTGAATGAACGAAGACGTGGACGTTTCCTTTGTAAAAAAATCGATGACCATGGCCCGAGGTGCGTGCGATGAAAATGGCGTTACTTGCCCAGTTCCTTGGAACGTTCGGTGCCTGCGACAACGGCCTTGATGACGGTGCTGCGGAATGCGCCCGCCTCGAGAGCGTCGATGCCTGCGATGGTGGTGCCTGCGGGGGAGCAGACCATGGCGCACAAGTCGCTGGGGCTCTTGCCGGACTGCTTTACCAGTTCCACGCTGCCTTCGATGGTGCCGAGGGCTAATTTGAGGGCCACATCACGGGTGAGGCCTGCCTTGACGCCACCCCGGGTAAGCCCTTCGATGAATTCAAAGACGTATGCGGGGGCGCTTCCAGAAAGCCCGGTGACCGCGTCCATCAGGCTTTCTGCCACGCGACAGGTGACGCCGATGTTTGCAAAAATGGTCTCTGCAAGTTTTAGAGTGTCTTCGGAGACTCCGTCGGAGGCAAGGCCTACGGACCCCTTTCCTACGGTAAGGGGGAGGTTTGGCATTACGCGGAGCACCTGGTTCTTTTCGCCGAGCACCTCGATCAGCGCCTTGCGGGTAACGCCTGCCATGATGCTGATGAAGGTCTTGGACGACTTAAGCGCACTTGCTGCGGCTTTCCATTCTGCCGTCACCAGCTTGAAAATTTGCGGCTTTACGCAAAGGAAGGTGGCGTCGGCCTTTTCGATGCCTTCTGCAAAACTTGCAACGCGGGTACAGCCCAGTGCGGTTACTTCGGCTGCGGCCTTGTCGCTTGGGTCGAAAAAGAAAATAGTCTCGGGGGCGTTTTTGGCCTGGAGAAGGCCACGGAGAATTGCACCGCCCATGTTGCCTGTGCCTGCGAAGAAAATCTTTTCGGACATCTTGTATTCCTTGCTT
>JABUUR010000171.1 GCA_021443065.1 Fibrobacter sp. | reverse complement strand
ATGGGGCTGGAATCCATGAGGGCCGTGTAGATGCCGGTGAAAGTGTTGGTGGCGCCCGGGCCAGAGGTTACCAAGGCCACGCCCACCTTGCCGGTCTGGCGTGCATAGCCGTCGGCCATGTGAGTTGCACCCTGCTCGTGACGGGTGAGCACAACCTTGATGTTGGAATCCAGGATTGCGTCGAACATGGGGATGGCCGATCCACCGGGATAGCCGAAAATAGTGTCGATACCCTCGCGCTTGAGGCATTCGATAATCACTTCTGCACCGCTTAAGGTTTTATTTGCCATAAATTTTCCTTTTCGGATGGTTTGATTTTGAGTTTTACGGTTAAAATATAGTCATTTAAGATTGAAAAAGTGAATTTTGTAATTGGAAAAGTGAAAAATATTGGTGTTTTTAATCTAAGTTTGGGTAAAAAACAATTTTTAGATGTCAAAAAATGGTGGTGCTGTGGCTTAATTTTGAAATTTTGATTGGTTGATTAAAAAAAATAAGGTGGAATTTTGCAATCGGTACTGCTTTTTCGCAAATCTCTAATGTAAACTAAATTTTTTTATAAAAATGGGGTACGATTAGTCAGAAAAAGGCGTGTATAGGGTAGAGTTTTATTCAAAAGGTTCCTATGAACAATGAAAACGTGATGATTTCTTACCCGATTGCGCCCGAAAAAATGATGCCGCGGGAAAAAATGCTGCTTTATGGTCCAAGTTCTATGTCGAACGAGGAACTTTTGGCTCTGATTCTTGGAAGCGGATGCCATAATTGCGATGTCTTTGAACTGTCCAGGCGCCTTGCCGTCTATCTTTCTTCGGAATACTCCTTTCCGACTGTGGAAAAACTGGAAAAAATAAAGGGATTGGGCAAAGTCAAGGCAATCCAGATTCTTGCCTGCCTTGAATTGTCGGGCAGGTACATTCTGGGTGGGGCGGTAGAACCCGTAAAGGCCCCGGAAAGCCTTGTGTCACGGCTTTCTTACTTGAAATACGAACCCCAGGAACACCTTGTACTGGTGACTTTGAATGCTGCCAACATGGTCATCAGGATTCATGAACTGACCACGGGCCTTGTAAACCAGACTCCGGTACACCCGCGTGAGGCCTTCGTCAAGGCCATCGAGGATCGGGCGGTGTCTGTCATATTTGTCCATAACCACCCGTCGGGCAGCGTAAACCCAAGTCACGAGGATGTATCCGTTACAAGGACGCTTTGTGCGGCGGGAAAAATCATACAAATCCCCGTCATGGACCATATTATAATTGGAAAGACGGGTTTTTCCAGTCTTTGCCGCCTTTATCCCGATATTTTTGACCTGGAGGATTGAGTTAAGAAGAAATAGAAATCTATATTTCGTAGGAAAAATCAGGGAAAATTAGGTTTGGTGAAATTCCCTGGTAAGGAGTCGCTATGAAAAAGTTAGCCATGTGTCTGGCCTTGATGTTGGCAACAACTGTTTTTGCTGAACACGCGAAAACCCTGAACAAGACGGGTCTTGCCGGTGTGGGGTCCACACAGTCTGCCCAGTCCCTGGGGCATTCCAAACTGGTATTTGTCCTTTTGAACGACATGGGCTTTGGTCGCTATGACGAAAAAATCGACGATACGACCAGCCGTGAGATTCCTCAGTACGAAGGATTTAATACCCACGCAGGCTTTGCCATCGGTCTTAGCGATTACTTTGATATTGGCCTTACGCTTCCGGCACATTATAAGCAGTGGAAACCTTCGGCAGGTGCCGACCTGGAAAAGGATTACGACTACTGGACCGCCAAGGCGGAAATCAAGTTGCGCATGCCCCTGCCCGAGGACCAGCCTTTTGACATGGCCCTGTTCGGCAGTGCTGAAGGCTCCTCCATGGAAAGCCTGCTCCTTAACGGCGGCCTTGCCCTTACCCTGGATTTTGACAAGAGCAACGATGTACCCTTTATCGTTCATGTCAACGGTGGCTTGGACTATGCTTTGAACCAGCCCAAGGGTACGGTCCGTTATACAGATCTGGAATCTGTCACGACATGGATTGCAAACGGAAGTCCCTTCATTGAGGGTGCGTCCGTCAAGGAACTGGAGTACGGTGAAAAGTTCAAGTGGTTCGCTTCCGGCGCCGTAGAGGTTTTCCCCTTTGAATTCTTGTCCATTTTCTTGGAATACCGCTGGGGTACGGACTACAACTTTACTCCCCATGTGGATCGCACCACCCAGGACCCGAGTAATCCGCAGTTTGGTAAGGAACGCAAAGACTGGTACTTTGAAACTGTGGACGAATCCAACACCTCCACAATGGTCTACAAGAACCGTGCCGCTTTGGCTTTCGTGTTCCACCTGCCTGCGGGCTTCGACCTGCATGTGGGCGCCTCCGCTTCCTGGGACGGAAGCATCGGGGACTTCGCCTGGCCCAAGTCCTTCCAGCACCCGATTTATGCGGGCCTCACCTGGAGCCGCTACCTGATTGCCCAGGATTCCGATGGGGACGGGTTTAATGATGACGAAGACGACTGCCCCTACGATTATGGCCACCGTTTGAACCGAGGCTGCCCGTTGGGTAACCCTGACGTAGACGAAGACGGCGTTTGCGACGCCTGGGTTTCTGAAAAGGGCATGGAAGACGAATTCTCCGAAGTTTGCGAAGGTATCGACGAATGCCCCAACCAGGCCGGCGAAGCCTCCAACGGTTGCCCCCTGGACGACCCGGACCCCGATGGCGACGGCGTTTGCGATCCCTGGGTAAGCCAGAAGAAAATGCTCAAGAAGTTCAAGAAGGTTTGCAAGGGCATAGATGAATGCCCCAGCCAGCCTGGCGACCCCAACTTTAACGGATGCCCGGGAAAGAAGGCCGACCCCGATGGCGACGGCATGTGCTCTCCGTGGGTAACCGACGAAGGTCTGCTGGGCAAGTTCAGCGATGAATGTACAGGTTACGACATGTGCCCGGGTGAAGCAGGGACCAAGGCCAACAAGGGCTGCCCCTGGGACGACCCGGATGTGGACGGCGATGGCCTGTGCGACCCCTGGGTAACCGAAAAGAAGATGGGCTACTACTTTGAAAAGGCCGGCGAAGACGAAACTATCGCCAACGAATGGTTTATCGACAAGTCCTGCAAGGGCATCGACAAGTGCCCCACGGAACATGGCCCTGCCTCCAACGAAGGCTGCCCCCTGGATAAGCCTGACCCCGATGGCGACGGCGTGTGCTCTCCCTGGGTTTCCGAGAAGGGAATGTCTGAACAGTTCGAAGATATCTGCGTAGGCATCGACAAGTGCCCCAACGAAGCCGGCGAGCAGTTTGCCAACGGCTGCCCCATGGACAATCCGGACATTGACGGTGACAGCCTGTGCGCCCCCTGGGTGACAGAAAAGAAGATGCAGAAACAGTTTGCCGAAATTTGCCATGGCGTAGACAAGTGCGAAACCGAGGCAGGCCCGGAATGGAACAAGGGCTGCCCTGTGGATGACCCCGACCCGGACAAGGACGGTCTCTGCTCTCAGTGGGTTACGAAGCAGAACCTTTTGAGCAAGTTTGCCGACGTATGTAAGGGCAAGGACCAGTGCGAAGACGAAGCCGGCCCCGACTGGAACAAGGGCTGCCCCTCCGACGACCAGCCGGACCCCGACGGTGATGGCCTTTGCTCCCCCTGGGTAAGCAAGAAGGGCCTGAACGCCAAGTTCAAGGACGTTTGCAAGGGCTTTGATAAGTGCGAAGACGAAGCCGGCCCCGACTGGAACAAGGGCTGCCCCGCCCAGTCCCCGGACCCTGACGAAGACGGCCTTTGCTCTCCCTGGGTGACGAAGCAGAAACTTCTGGACAAGTTCAGCGAGGAATGCTCCGGCTACGACCGTTGCGAAGACGAACCGGGTCCGGACTGGAACAACGGTTGTCCTTCCGACGACGATCCTGACGCGGACCACGACGGTGTATGCTCCGAATGGGTGACTACCAAGAAGTTGACTGCGCATTTTGCCGACCAGTGCACCGGCATCGACCGCTGTCCCGATGTTGCTGGCGACGACGGCCATGGCTGCCCCAAGAAGCCTGTGGAAAAACTTGACGGCGTAACCTTCAAGTCCGGCAAGGCCACCTTGGAATCCAATGCCAAGTTGATACTCAAGAACGTTGCCAAGAAGTTGAACACCGACGAGTACATGGACCTGAACATCGTAATCCAGGGCCATACCGACAACGTGGGCAAGGAAGCCTCCAACCAGAAACTTTCTGAAAACCGCGCCAAGGAAGTGATGAAGGCCCTGACCAAGGCCGGCATCAAGAAGAACCGCATCAAGGCCATCGGCATGGGTTCTACCTGCCCGGTAGATGACAACGGTACCGAGGAAGGTCGCGAAATGAACCGTCGTATCGAAATGCATTTTGCCACTCCGGACAACGACGGTACCAAGTGCGAAAGCAATTTCGTTTCTGAATAATTTTGATTTTTGAATAAGAATGACAAAACTCGATGAAATTCTGACTGAAATCGGGGCATCCAACCACGACCTGGTGGAAATGGATGCCGCCCACTTGAACCACAAGATGGTGCAGAAGGCACGCCTGGGCAAAAAGCCTGTGCCCCGCCATACCCAGGACCTGATTCTCAATGCTGTCAACCAACTGCTGGTAGAAAGGGAAGTGGAAAACCCGAAGAAGTACAAGCGTGTAGAATTGTTCCCCATGGTAGACCTTGGGGTGGCCGACGGCTGCCCTGCCGAGGAGTTGTAATGCAACAGTATCTGGACTTGCTGAAAGACATCATGGAAAACGGCGTGGACCGTTCCGATCGCACGGGCACGGGGACCCGTTCCGTATTCGGGCGGCAGTGCCGCTATGATTTGTCCAAGGGGTTTCCCTGCCTTACCACAAAGAAACTGCATTTGCGTTCCATTATTCACGAACTGCTGTGGTTTTTGAAGGGCGATACCAACATTAAGTACCTTCACGACAACAAGGTGACCATCTGGGATGAATGGGCCGACGAAAACGGCGACCTGGGCCCGGTCTACGGCCATCAGTGGCGCAGTTGGCCTACTCCCGAGGGAGGCCACATCGACCAGATCCAGAACTTGGTCAATAGCCTGAAGAACAATCCCGATTCACGCCGCCATCTGGTGTGTGCCTGGAATGTTTCCGAGGTGGACAAGATGGCCCTGCCTCCTTGCCATTGCCTGTTCCAGTTCTACGTAGGCGGTGTTGGAGCCTCGGGCAAGCGCAAACTTTCGTGCCAATTGTACCAGCGCAGTGCAGATACTTTTTTGGGCGTGCCCTTCAACATTGCAAGTTACGCCCTGTTGACGCTTATGCTGTGCCAGGTCTGCGATTACGAGCCAGGAGAGTTCATCCATACCTTGGGCGATACCCATCTGTATTCCAACCACTTTGAACAGGTGAAGGAACAACTGTCCCGCACGCCCCGCAAGCTGCCCGCCATGAAGTTGAATCCCGATGTCAAGAATCTGTTCGACTTCAAGTTCGAGGACTTTGAACTTGTGGATTACGACCCGTGGCCGACCATCAAGGCGCCCATCGCGGTGTAGATAGACGAAAGACGATAGACGAAAGGCGAAAGAGTAGTTTATGCTGGTGTCTGCAATAGTTGCTGTTTCTGAAAACAACGTGATTGGCCGTGACGGTCATTTGCCCTGGCGCCTTTCTGCGGATCTCAAGCGGTTCAAGGCCATTACCACGGGCCATTCCATTGTCCTTGGGCGCAAGAACTACGAGGACATCGGTCGCCCTCTGCCTAACCGCACCAACTACGTGCTTTCGAGGAATCCCTCTTTCGAGGCCCCGGGCTGTGTGGTTTGCAACTCCCTGGAGGCGGCACTACAGGTTGCAGAAACCGCCGGCGAATCGGAATGTTTTATTATCGGTGGAGCCGTGGTCTATGGCGAGGCCATGCCTCTTGTGAAAAAAATGTACGTTACCCGCGTTCTTGCCCAGGTCCCCGGTGACGTGTTCTTTCCAGAGTGGGGCGAAGGCTGGGCCTGCGTAAGTCAAGAGCTAGTCCCTGCCGATGAAAAGAACGAGTACGAAACTCTCTTTGAAATTTGGGAAAGAAAATAATTGCGATAGGCCATGGGTTCAAGACGAAGAAAAGTATTTTCGGGAATAGCCCTGATTGTTATACTGTGCTTTGCATGGCTGTTCTTTAATGCAATCCGCGATCATGGCAAATCTGGTTACAGTGTGAGGATGGAAAAGGGATGGACCATCTGTTACAAAGATTCAATTTATGATGTGCTTGAAAGCGGAAAGTACGAGATACCCTTTCGAACGGACATAGGCGATTCCATCGTCCTGGAAAACACCCTTCCAGAAAATTTGCCTAAGCACCCCATGCTGAGGTTCCGGACGTACCATTCCGCAGTGGATGTGTCCTTGGACAGCGTGCTTTACAGTTACGGTTTTGACAACACGAACCCACAGCCTTTTTTGGGCAGCGGCATCCACTATGTGCAACTTCCCGAAAAATCGTCGGGCAAAAAAATTCGTATTCGCATTGTTGGCTACGCCCGGGATTCCTTTAGCGTATTCCCTTATATGGATATTCTTCCGGCAGAAAAATCCATTAGCGACTACAACGCGGTTCACCTGGTTGAAATTTTCATTGGCCTGTTCCTGGTGCTTTTCGGCATGATTCTTGTGTTGGCTAGCGTTATGGGCGGTTTGCTAGCCCACGTCTCTTTCCGCATCTTGATGATCGGTCTCATATCCTTTTTGCTGGGGATATGGACCTTGTGCTATATGAAACTGTTCCAGGCGTTCTCCATGGATTTTGCCTTCAATACTCTGCTGGAATTCTATACCCTTTACCTGACTCCCATACCTTTCGGCCTGCTGCTTTATAACATGAGCTTGGGCTCCATGAAATTTCGCCAACGAATGACCTTGAAGGTGTTCTTGATCATAGGGACTTTGTTTGTACTGGCAACCGTGCTCCTTCACTTGGGTGATGTGGTGACGGTGAACCGGACCCTTCCCATTTTCCATGTCTATATTTTTGTCAGTTTCTTGTTTATCGTGGTCTACGTTCTGCCTTTCTTGAAAAAGTCCAATGTGTCCGGAAAAATGCTGTCCATTGGCGTGGTGGTCTTTGGTACGGTTTCCTTTGCGGATTTAATCCGCTATAATGCCTATAGGTTTTTCTCGGTGAACAATGCGTTTTTCGAGATTACCTGGATTCCCTTTGGAGTCTTGCTGTTCGTAATGCTCTTGATTGTCAGTTACCTGTATTACCTGAAGGATATTATTTCTGCCAAGGCGGAAAAGGATGTATTGGCCTCCATGGTGTACATGGATTGCCTTACGGGGCTTTACAACCGTACGAAATGCAACCAGATCATTGGCTTGCTCAGTGAAAAGGACGATGACTTTGCGGTTATAAGCATCGACATGAATGGATTGAAGGTGGTGAACGATCGCTTTGGGCATACCGCCGGAGACGCCTTGATCAAGGCTTTCGGAACTGTTTTCAAGAAAGCATTTAGCGGCGTGGGGACTGCCATCCGCATGGGTGGCGATGAATTTGTGGCCATTATTCGAAAGGAGCATCTTAAGGATATCGATTCCGCCCTGGAACGGCTGGACATTCTGGCTAAGGAAGATTCCTGTAAGACTCCTGTTCCCCTGGAGTTTGCCTACGGTCTTTGCTACCGCAGTGAATTGGGACATGCTTCTGCAGACGACGTTTACCTTGCTGCGGACAAGCGCATGTACGAAATGAAAAAGTCCATGAAGTCGGACCTGGTCAGGCGATAATCCAATATGTAATATACATCTGCCTACATTTTTGAAAAATAAAGGTAGATTGGATTTTATAGTCCTTGCAATTTTTTGAGAAGGCGGTTTTTTATGTTGGAATTTAACGTCTTTTATCGTTTGGCGGCAGCCATCGGTATCGGCCTGATTATCGGAATGCAGCGGGAGCACACCTATTTTGACCAGTCGGACCGCCACCCTGCCGGCGTGCGTACCTTTACCTTGGTGGGACTTGGTGGCGCCATGGCAGCCTTCCTTTCGTCCCTGATGGGAAGCGTGGCGCCTTTTGTAACTGGATTCATTGTCATAGGCTTGCTGCTGGTGGCATCGCATGTTGCCTTTGGATTGATCCATCGTGACATGGGCGGCCTGCATGGGAGAGAACCGGGAATTCCCCCAGCCAACGCAGGGATTACCACAAGCGTGGCTCTTGTGATCGTCTACCTGCTGGGTGCCTTGTGCTGGTACAACCAACTTCTGGAATCCTGCGTCATCATGGTGGTGATGCTATGGATTTTAACCGCCAAGGAACAGCTCCACAGCTTTGCGCAAAGGTTGTCCAAGGAAGATATCCTTGCGACGGTGAAGTTTGCCGTAATCTCTGCGCTGGTGTTGCCGTTTTTGCCCGACCAGCCCTACGGACCTGCGGGGCTGGAGGTTTTGAACCCCCACACCATTTGGCTTTTTGTCGTTTTTATTTCGGGAATCGGTTTTGTAGGTTACGTGCTGATCAAGTTGGTTGGCCCCGGCAAGGGCATTTGGCTTACGGGCCTGCTGGGAGGCCTTGCCAGCAGTACCGCCTTGACGTTGAACCTGACCTCTCGAAGCCGGGACAACGAAAGTTATGCCAGCGACTTTACTATGGGAATTGTGCTCAGCTGGTCGGTGATGTATGTGCGCCTTTACCTGATCTGCATTGTGCTGAGCGGTGAACTTGCCAAACCCCTGGCCTTGCCTTTGCTCTTGCCTGTAGTGCCTGGACTTGCTTATGGTGTGTTCTTGAAAATTCGAGCCAGCCGAAATTCCAAACAACATGGTGGCGATTTTTCCAATCCATTCAAGCTGGGGCCGGCGATTAAGTTCGGCGCAATCTTTACGTGTGTCATGTTCGTGGCCAATGCCGCGCGGGTCTACCTGGGGTCCGGTGCACTTTTGGCTTGCAGTTTCCTAGGCGGCGCCGCGGAGATGGACGCGGTGGCTTTTTCCGTAATCGATATGCATCTGAAATCTGGATTGGATGTTCGAAACCTGGTACTTGCGTTCTTGTTCGCAAGTCTTGCCAACACCTTGACCAAGGGCGGATTGGTGTTTTTCCTTGGCGCAAAGTCCATGCGCAAGGCTATCGTGCCTGCGGTGGCGTTGATTGGCACTGTGACGGTGGGCTTGATTGCGTTTTATTTCTAGGTGTTCTGTTGATTGGTTTGTGGTGAAAATTTTCGCTGCCTCTTTTTTTTATCTTAATGTTCGACCGGTAATCTCGAAAAGGAATAGAAATGTCCGAAATGATTTACGCATTGACTATAGCGGGCTTTGACGGAAGCGCCGGTGCTGGCTTTATTTCCGATATTAAAACCATGGCCCACTTCGGCGTATATGGCCAGGCTGTGTGCACCGCCCTCACGGAGCAGAACGAAGACGAGTTCGTGGCTCCGGGCTGGGTAATCTGGGAGCGCATCGAGGCACAACTGGAAACCTTGTTCCGCAGACGCACCTTCAAGTATGTGAAAATCGGCCTGGTGGAAAAGGCTAAGATCCTGAGGCGTATCGTGGACTTTATCCGGGAGAAATCTCCCGAGGCGTACATCGTCTGGGA
>JABUUR010000029.1 GCA_021443065.1 Fibrobacter sp. | reverse complement strand
AGGAGGTCCCGGCGCGGAGGCCGGGATGACAGTGTGGGATGGGATCCCGGGTCAAGCCCGGGATGACATTGTGGGTGGGGAGGTCCTCCCTTTTTACCGCGGGGTTGGACTGCGCATATATTCTACCGCGGGATTGGACCGCGCCGGGGCGTTGGGCCGGCCTCGGGGCGGCAGTCGGGCGAAACGCTATAGGGTACGGCACAGCGAATGTTACGCAACAAGTCGGCGGTTTCGGTTTGGTAACTACGGGTCAGGGTAGCAGAGAACCTATGAAATCGACCGTAGACCTGCAGGGCCGACACACTGAGGACAGAGGCAGCCGCCATGGCCACCAGCAGTTCTATCAACGTAAAGCCGGATTTTTTTCGCACTGGACGAGCCTCCTGAACTTTATGGGGTGGATGGCGGGCGAAATAACATCGACGAGGAGCAGTGGGGCAAGACCGGGAACCTGCGTCAGGGAGTAGGTGGTGGCCCCGCAGGTATCGCCTTCGGGAAAAAGTTTTTCGCCGGAACGGGACTGGCAACTCACTGCGCCATGGACGAAATATTCCATAGTCCTTGTGGCGCAGAGAAAGGCCCGGGCCTCTCGTCGTTCAGCGTCCCGCAGTTGCAAAAAGCCGTCTGCAAACCGGAGGAATACGGCGGACCCGCCCCCCAGAACTGCGAGGGCCACAAGAACTTCCATCAAGGTAAAGCCGCTATATTTCATTGATACACCCACTGGAAAGGGACGAGTTTACCTTCTGCAAAGGCGCTAAGCATATTGGAGCCCACGACGAAGGCGGAGGCTCCTGCCGCAAGGCCCATAAACTTGAAGTTTCTAGGAAGTTCCAAGGCATCGCCACTGTACGCCTCCAAATGCCTGACGGACACTGCGCCTGAAATCCTTAAGGGGCCCAAGGAATACAGCCGCAAGGTGTCGAAGGTTGCGGAGCCCTTAAGCGTAAGGCTGCCGCTGGAATAGAAATTCCCGCAGGCGGCGCTTCCGGACAAGTCCATGTACAGGTCGCCGTCAAGAACCTGCAGGCTTAGGTTCCGCGACTTCTTGAAAGCATCAACGGTTGTGCCACCGGACGCGTCACCAGATACTGTCCTGAAATTGTCGCCAGAAACCGCCCCGAGAACATCACCAGATACAGTCCCGAAAAGCCGGCGGTTGCCGAATTCCGTTTTAAGGTTCTCCGCCTGCAGGATTTCGTTTTTTAGAATCGTCCTGAAACGGTCGGATATCAGGCGCTTCTGCCCCAGGGGGATAAGACTTGTATCTTCCACAAGGATTCCTGCCAACGCGCTGACGTGTTCCGACGAAACCGTCATCCATAGTCCTTGCATTTCCCGTTGAACTTTTGGCAGATTCCAGCCCCACGCATGCTGCTCGAAATACCCATCCGGAAAACCGTTTAGTTCCGCCAGGATGGCCGACTCTTCGTCATAGATTTTCTGCAGTCGAATCTCGTTTCGCACAACTGCACGGCGCACCCCGCCAGGAATCTGCAACAAGACCGTAAGCATGCAGGTTACCGCCAGGACAATTCCCAGCACAAGGGCAAGCACAGCCCCTTTTTTGTTCCCATATATATTTCCATTTATAATCTTTTTTCTACTCTGCAAAAACGGTAATTGCCGAATCATTACATACAAATTCAACATAATTCCTTCCGATTTCAGAAACAACGAAGTTCCCTATGGAATCACCCATCTTAAAGTGCTGGATTTTATCTACACCCAAAAGTTCCGCCATAAACAGACGCGGGGCAACGACACCTCGCAAGCGAACCTGGGGCAAAAGGCATTGCAAATTTTTCAAGGGAACAGGACGAATCCTTTCTCGCGACATTAAAGAACGGGTTTCCGCGGGTATGTTCATCGATTCAAACATTGACGATTCTGTCAATTCTATCTGGGATGCATCGGGAAAATTTTCCAGATAGGCACTCCCCTGCTCCAACGGATTTTGTTGCAGACAAAGAAACAAGGCTCCTGCCATAAGAAAAAGCAGCAACGCTACAAACCGCACTTTATAACCTTTGTTCTTTTGCACAAGTGGATTCTTTCTTTCTGCACCAAGGTCGATGTTTTTCCAAAAGGAATCTCTACAAGCCCTTTTATACAGGGTCTTTTGAAGGTTTGACTCCATCTGTATTTCTGGAAAAAACGTACCACGGGAAAACAGGTCGTCTTCCTTTAAGAACTGTTGAAAGCGTTGAAGACGTCGCCCCACCAGATTGTCGACATTTCCCAAGGAAGCCTCGTAGCCGTATTCCTCGGACCAATGACAAAGCCGCCCCTCAAAAAATACGAGGACGTAGAGACAACCTTCCTGGACACACCAAAACAGTCCGTTGCCTTCATCACCGTTGTCGTTCTTATTCCGGGTTATACCGCGCAAATACTCATCGGCCCAACCGAACATCCAAATTTGCGCAGGAAGTTTTCTTGGAGCAAGGAGATTTTTTTTCGACAAGTTTTCTTGCAGAAACAAGACCATATACCGTAATTTACGACCTTCAGAAGAATTGAAGGAAACCATCAAATTCAGGACAACATCCTTAATATCCACTTGAGGAAAATCTTCGCTAAACCGTTTGACAATCTGACTTTCTGAAGGTTGTCCGTCAAAGGTGGTCACATACTCCCAGGTGCAAATACGTACAGCCATAAGCACCTCTATTTTTCGAGAATGGGAGTAATGAAAATGGCCAATTCGTTTTCTTCTTCTTCTTCGGAAGTGTAACTGAACAGGCGCCCGATAAAAGGAATGCTACCGAAGAACGGTACCGCAGTCCTTACCTCCGACTTGTTCTTACGAATCAATCCCCCCAGGCAAAGGGACTCGCCGTTTTTAAGGGTCACTACGGTTTTCAAGTTACGGGTGCTGATGTCGCGGGGGCCGTCTCCGGAACTGCGACCCGCCGTTTTTATTTCGGGAGATACCTCCAGGGTGATCACCCCCTCCCCCGTTATCACTGGCGTAATCTCCAGCGAAATACCATCGTTAAAGGAACGGTAATCGGTAATGGGATAACCATCTGCTGAAACCTGACTTACCAAATAGTAAACCGTGTTGGTGACGTTCAACTCGGCCTTGTTCCCGTTAATTGTGGTAAGCCTTGGCCTGGCCAAGACCTGGGCCTTGTTCTGTTCCTCCATGGAGGCAAGTTCCAGTTCAAAGCGGTCCGGCAAAAGGCCGATTTTTCCAAAGGCGCCCGCCACGGAGAAATCCTTTTCCAGAAAATCAAAATAGCCTTTTGCCCCAACGTTGTATTCCCCGGTTTTTCGGCCGGAACCTCCCCGGACGCCGATCTCGAAATTTTTGCCGCGCTTGAACTCCACGATAATGCAGGAGAGAGTCACCTGCATGGCGGGCACGTCTATTTGTTCAAGCATTTCTTCTGCAGTACGAATTTCAGATTCCGATCCGCTCAACAACAAGCCGTTTTGTTCCTTGATCTCGACGGCCACAAATTCCGGATTCGGAGAAAACTTGCCTAAGTACGCCAGTGCTTTTTCCGAGTGAATGAACCTGAGGGGAAAAAGCCTGGTTTTTGAAAGAGCCTTCTTTGCACCGCCTTCGGAGACAAACAGTTTGCTTGAATGCAAGGAATAACTGTAATGGTTTCCCTTGAACAAGGCCTCCAGCAAGGTGGACAAATCCACCCCCTCGAAACGAGCCTGGACATTGTCCCGAATATCGCCATACACCGCCAGGTCCAAATCAGCCACATTGGAAAGTTCCTGCAGGAACGTTTTAAGAGGAACGTCATGTGCATCTACCGCATACAGCGAATCTGTCCGTTCCAGGCGGAATTTCTTTTCCGTTACTTTATCTGTTCTTTCCATCTTGTTTTGAACAATCAGGGTGTGCCCCTTGGACAAGACCTTATAGCCGGCGTTACCCATCAAGGCAGTAAAGGCTTCCTTAGCCCCCAGGTTTCGCAAGTCTCCACTGACCGTGCCCGTTACGGAAGGTTCCACCAAAATATTCATCCCGGTATTCAAGGCATACTCCCGAACAAATTCCCGAACATCCTTGTTCCTTACGGATACCGAAATTAATGAATCGGCTTTGGAGAATTCATGGATACCCCGGTCCACCGCCCTGCGAATATGGACAACCCCATTCTCCTGGTACATTTCCAGATGGTAGGCCGAACAGATGGCATCAAGGCCCGCGAGCAAGTCCATTCCGTCCAAATGAAAGGTCACCTTTTCCGTAAAATCGTCGTCCACCAGAATCGAGGTGTTGTAGGCAAGCGACAACGTCCGCATCACATCGGATAGGGGTGTTTCTACAAAATCGATGGCATTTTGTGGAGATGTTTTGCAACAAACTTCCATGAAAATAACCAGAACGGCAAAAAATGTTTTTTTTGCAAACCTTCGGCCAGACGACCTTTTAAAAAATGTTATGAAAGACAAAAATCCCTCGAGATTTGGGCCTACCCGGCCAAGGGATATAGAAAAGAACCAGTTTAGGTTCAGACTAAATATAAAAAAATTTTCACGGCGTTGGCAAAGCCACGTGTCAGATATTCATTTGCTAAACTCAATCGGGAGTATCAGCCCTCGTCCTTCAGATGTAGAAAGGCCTTGTACATGTAGACAAAGTCCCTTGCGTTGACGTTCTGCAAAGACTGCAACTGTTTCAATTCTGGATGAATCTTTTCAATTTCCGACTTGAACACATCCCAACGCTTTCGGGCTTCGCCATCGGACAAGGCTTCCATCACCTTTTCTTCAATATGATTTTCCCTGTCAAAGTACGTCGTCCAGACATCCACGTCGATTTTCTTGAAAATTTCCTTGATGCCGACCTCGGAGTCGGTGGAATAACCATAGGTATTACCCACAAAGCAAACCAACAAGGTGTTTATCAAGAACATGGACAAGGTTTCGCTTTCATGCAAACTTGCACGCTGGATATCATCATCCAGGATTTGATTCAAGGTACGTACGTGTTCGGGTTCAGTATAGAAATTGTCAATACGGTAATGGGCCACAAACAACACATAAATCGCGCGGAGCAGTTTATTGCGACGTTCGGACTTACGATGGTTCCGCAACACCTTGCGCTGGCGGGCCTTGGCAATAAAACGTTCCATAAAAGAACCGTCGTACTCCATATTCATAACCGTCGCGTCAAAGACACTGATGGACTTTCCCTCGTTGGGACCGGACATGTAGGTAAATTCCACCTGGCCTTCGTGGGACTGAAAGTAAATCGCCTTGTAGAGATTGTTGTTTTTCTTTTTTAGTGTAGCAAACGCAATGTGGCGAGAACCGCCTACACTGC
This sequence comes from Fibrobacter sp., assembly GCA_021443065.1. GTDB lineage: Bacteria > Fibrobacterota > Fibrobacteria > Fibrobacterales > Fibrobacteraceae > Fibrobacter. Next base: position 4,338 of record JABUUR010000029.1, on the reverse strand, counting down.
AGTCGTTCTGATCGATTTTTACGAAACAATGGTAGGCACGAATGTTTCCGTGGGTATCGATGATGGTCATGCCGTCGTAGTCCATCATGGACAAAAGCATGCGGACACCGTCATCCAGTTTGCGTGTGCTGTCCGTTCCATCGCCGTATGCAATGGAGACTGGGTTCTGTAGAACATCGCCACGGCTGAAATTTTCGCAATCCTTTTCCCAGGACCACTCCGGAGAAACAATCAGGCAAATGGTACCGTGAACGTCTTTCTTGGCGCGGCGGAAAATACCCGACCATAGGGCCACATCGCGATTGTACTTTTTGGAAAAATCCGGAACAGGCAAGTTTTCTGAGCCCGAAAAATCAAAACTGAGAATAAGGTTTTCGGGTTTGTCGTCGGGGCCCATGGCAATCACAATCACCTTGGTACGGCTGATGCTGCCCATGATAAGAAATCCCTTTCGCAAGAAATAGATTTCGGCAAGGCCCGTCTGCTCTATGTCAAAATACACCACGCCGAAGGTAACGGAATCCTCGGTTTGATTTATCAATATATCCGCCCCGTTGCAGCAGAATATCGTCAGGCTCCTGATAGTCTTTGTCACCATCTGGGCAGTCAAATCCTTAAGTGGCAGGGTCTTTAAAACATGGGGACGCCCCTTGATAGAAGGCAATGTCCCCACCCCAAGGATAATGCGAAAACTGAAGGTCTTGTCTTCTTCGCGGTAGTTGGAAATTTGAGGAAGAAAATTCGCCACCGCAGAAATGATATCAGACCGCATGGATGCAGAATGATTCTTGATGAAATCTTCGACGGTTTGTTTCTTAAGACTCTGGAACATGAATAAAAGATAAATTAATAAAGAACCGTCTGCGAAACCATGTGTCAGGTAATACTTGGTTTTCAGTAGACGGTTATCAACGAGACTAGATCCCGGCTCCCCGGATCAAGTCCGGGGCAGGCTTAGGTCGGGATGACAACTTACATCCACCAAATATCTTTTTTCTAAATTTGCGCTTGTAAAAAATTACTGTGGATCTATATGAATTTCAAGGATTTCGGAAAATACAATCAGTTCAAGGAACAGTTCGCCGGCATGCCTCCCGAGATGAAGGAGCAGATGATGAAAATGGCGAAAGAACAAGTGAAGGCTCGCACAAGGGCCTTTTGCAACAAGTGGCTTTCTATTCCAACATTGACTTTAATTGCAGGAGCCCTCGGTGCCGTTGTAGGCGTTTTGATGGCTGTTTTCGGACAGGTTCTCCTTGCCGTGGGAAACCTTCGAGACTCCTACCCCATCTACCTTATTCCCGGTTTGGCGCTTGCAGGTGTCGCCATCGTTTTGGCCTACAAGAAATGGGGCAAGGGCACGGAACGTGGCATGGGGATGATATTTGCCGTAGGGCAGGGAAAAGAAAGCAACATCCCCCTGCGGATGATACCCTTGGCTGCGGTGGGCACCTGGCTTACCCACTTGTTTGGCGGTAGCGCCGGCCGCGAAGGGGTGGCGGTACAAATCGGTGCGACCTTGGGCCACAACATCAGCAAGAAACTTCCCTTCGACAATGCCGGCCACATCATGCTGGTGGCGGGTATGGCGGCAGGCTTTAGCGGACTTTTTCAAGTTCCCATGGCGGCCACGGCCTTTGCGCTGGAAGTCCTGATCGTTGGGCATTTGGACTTGATGGCCCTGCTCCCTGCCGCGGTGGCGGCGTTTGCCGCCTGCAAGGTTTCCAGCCTTTGCGGTCTTGAAAAGTTCCGCATTGACTTGGGCGATGTCTCCAACCTTTTTATTCACGATGGTGCCATCGACATGAACTTTGTTGTAAAACTTGCCTTGTTGGGCGTACTCTTTGGCGTAATCGGCGGCGGTTTTGCAAAACTGCTGAGCATCGCCAAGGAATTTTTCAACAAGAAGTTTCCCGATGGAGTCAAGCGCATCGCCATTATGGGCGTAACCCTTTCCGCCATATTCCTGCTGTTGTGGCAAGGCCGCTATTCCGGCCTTGGCACCAACCTGATCGACATGAGTTTTATAGGTTCCGACGGTTTGCCGACCGCAGTGAACAGTTATGACTGGGTTTTTAAATTCGCACTGACCATATTGACTTTGGCAATCGGATTTCAAGGAGGCGAAGTCACCCCACTGTTCAGCATTGGAGCCACGCTGGGGGCAACGTCTGCCGTAATGTTCGGGCTACCCTTCCCGTTGGCTGCAGCCATGGGCTACGCCGCTGTTTTTGGGAGCGCCACCAACACTCTCTGGGCCCCCATTCTCATCGGTTGCGAAGTCTTCGGTTTTGACGCCTTGCCTGCTTTCTTTGTCGTGTGCGTCATAGCCTACGTTTGCAACGGCAACCAGTCCATTTACAACCAGAAGAAACTGAAACTCAAGTTTTAGGCTTTCGAATTAGGCCGCAGTTGCATGAACAGCGTTTACATTGAAATTACAAACGTCTGCAACCTGCATTGCAGTTTCTGCCCTTGGGGAAAGCAGGGCGGTTTTCTGCCACGGAATTTCATGACGGAGAAACTCTTTGAGAGATGTATTTCAGAGGCAGCCACCGTTGCAGAACAAGTCTACTTTCACGTTCTGGGAGAACCCACGCTCCATTCGCATTTTGAATTGTTTCTAAAAAAAATGGAGCAGGTTTCTTGTGCCGAAAACGGCGGGAACAAATTGCAATTGAACCTCACCACCAACGGCACTACGATTGCCCGCTGCGGCAAGGCCCTATTAGCCTCTCCCGCGGTTCGACAGGTGAATTTTTCAACCCACGCCTATGCGGAACTTCCCTTTGAAGAGGCCGCGGTACACCTCAAAAACGTCTTGGATTTTTGCAAGGTTGCAGCAACAGAACGGCCCGACATGTACATCAACTTGCGGTTGTGGAATGCGGGGGACGAAAGTTCCAAGGGGTGGAACAATTACATGCTGGAGCAGGTGAATTTTTTTGCACAGGATACCGCAGGCAAAAACGGAAAGGCTCACGAGCCCATCACCTTGGAACATTTTTGCAGTCGTCATAAAAGTTTTCTAGTAGATGGTCGCATTTACATTCATCAGGATTCTCGATTTGAATGGCCACCAGCAAACGCAGCCCCTGCCGAAAAAATCATAAAGGGAAATTGCCGGGCCCTGGACACCCATTGCGCCATTCTTTGCGACGGCCGCGTTGTCGCCTGCTGTCTGGATTACAGCGGGCAGATTACCTTGGGCCACATCCAGCAAAATTCATTGGCAGAAATACTGAACTCCCCCGCAGCCTTGAATATCGGCGAAGGCTTTGCCCGTCAAGAATTACGCCACCCCTTTTGCCAAAGTTGCACTTTCTGCAAACGTTTTAAATAGATATCTTTTAGCCATGGACTTTTACACCACCGTTCAAGACTTTACAGGCGTTTATTGCGAACAACCCTTTATGAATGCGTTGCGCGGCACTGCCGAGAAATCCGCCGGAATCCTCTGGATGGACTGCACCCAAATCAGCGGTACGGATTGCTACTGCGACGACGAGGCAAAAGGCCAATTACTCAAGATGATTAAACAGGCAGAAGAATCTTTCGGCAAGGGCGAAAAAAAATTGCCGGGAATCCATTTCTTTGACAACGGCAATTACCATTACAACAGCAAACTCTGGACAGATCAAATCCGGGAACATTTTGACCTGGTCATTTTCGACCATCATCCGGACATGCAACCGCCCCGGTTCCAAGGAATTCTTAGTTGCGGCGGATGGGTCAAGGAAGTCCTGGACACGAACCCTTTTGCAAGGAACGTTTTGCTCATTGGCGTGGCAGACCATCTGATTGAAGAAATTCGTGGCGATATTTCCGCAGAATTCGAAAAATATGCCGACCGAGTTAAATTCATCAAGGAAAGCCAACTCCGGAACGATTCCATGCGTTATGTTCTGCGCGAAGCATTCGAGGGGTTTTTGTCCAGAAGCCCAGTATACATCAGCATCGACAAGGATGTCCTCTGTGCAAAAGACGCTGTCACCAACTGGGATCAGGGATCCATGACGCTTGCTCAACTCGAAGAAATCCTGCGAAACCTGTTCTGTGGCCACAAGGTTCTTGGAGTGGATATTTGCGGGGAGCGGGCAAAAAACCAGACTTATACTGAAGGACTCGACGAGAGGGCGGCAGACACAATCAACAACACGACAAACATTAATTTGTATAAAATCCTGCAAAGTCTATTTTAAAAGCGTGTTTTTGGCTCATTTGCAAGAGTCAGTGTTTTTTAGGACTACCTGCAAAATTATGCGTCAGGTAATACTTGGTTATCAGTTATCGGTTATCAGTAGTCAGCAGTGAGGGCGCTCGCGTTGCTCACTTTGA
>JABUUR010000018.1 GCA_021443065.1 Fibrobacter sp. | reverse complement strand
TCGCCACTTCCCTGGAATGCCTGGGAGCCAAGGGCAAAACCCACAAGAAAATAGGGGCCGATATTGAAATCCATGCCCACCAGGATACGTTCCTGGACATTGGTAAAGGAATACTTGTCCTGACCTTCGCTGGAAGCAAGCCACACCACGTAATCTCCATAGTAGTCGTCGCTTTCATCTTCACAATTCGATTCGGTACAGCCGAAATACGTTCTTCCTGTAAAGGCTGCAATAGACGCATTGAAGAACATGAACGACATCCTGCCACCCAGCCTGTAGGTAGCAGAAGCCGAACCGCCAAGAGCCCTAACGTCCCTCACGTTTCGAGACTCGTCCGTTCCGGAATACTGGCCCTGCACATCAAGTTGAAAGTGCGAAGCCTTATCGCCGGCATTTGCACGATGGATGATCGGAGCCGTCTCTACGGCAGCCCCCATGGACCGCATAGACGGCAGGCAACCGGTCAACCCCACCCCCATTATGGAAAGGGCGGTCACAGTTAAAAGTTTCTTGATCATAATTTTCTCCTTATAAAATCGAGATGCACTCCCGAAGGAACGCATCTCGCCTATAAATTACAATTTAACGAACAAAAACAGGGATTTACTCCAGCATTACACTGCGAACAACGCACATTTCAGCACTTTTCGTGCTTTGAAGCATCATTCTAGACGCGGAATAGACGTGTTCCGGGGCAATCTCGGTATCAATGACGCTAGACAGAGGAATCTTCTTGCTGATAAACATGCCGTCCGCATATCCACCGCTTAAGGACACCTTGCCCTTCTTGTAGGAATCGAAATACACTGCGGTATTCTGGCAGGTTCCCGGCCAGTAAGACACCTTGACGTGGGAATAATTCTTGAAATTTTTCTTTTCGTCAAAATTGAACATTACCGTAGAACCGTGGGTTCCGAAATCCACCTTGAGGCCGGAGCCAAGGCCATCGGAATAACCGGATGCCAGGGCGCTACCAGAAGGATAGACATTGAACGCGTTATTGGGGTAGATGACCTTGTCCATCATCACGCCGGGGGCCTTTTCGCTGGAGGCGGCCCGTTCAAAGCGCGGGTTGGAGACAATGACCGTTCCTCCATCGGAGTTCAGCACCAGCCTAAACCACCGGTAGTCGCTTACGGAATTTTCAGCAAAGTCGATGGGCCAACGCAGGGTGCGGGTCGAACCGTCTACAGGCACAGAAATTTCCTGCAATTGCAACTGGCTCGCACCGTTCTTCGCCTTCAGCAGCAAAAGTTCCGCCTTCATCCAAGAGGACTTTGCCTCAGGTACGGTAACTTCTACAACAAATTCACCATTCGTCGTAATTCCAGAACCGTTGTCCATGATAGCCACCTTATGCCAGCCGGCAGGGAGCTCAAACCCCACATGTTCATCGTATTCCGAGCCGTTCTTGTTGTAGTCGTAACGGACATAACCGAAACGACGCACACTCCTCAGGCCGCTGGTCTTAATGATGTCCGGCATCTTGGACAAGTCCATGCAACTTGCGTTGGGGTCAAAGACCCCGATCAGGTTTTCGTTGCGGAAGGCGGACTTCGTCTTGTCGTAATCGTTCTTCGCCACTTCGCACATAAATCTCCAGATGTCCACCTGCATGCCCCGCAAAACAGCGGTGTCTACAACTCCGGAGGCGCCGACAGGCATTTCCACATGGCGACCGCTCACCTGTTCCTTGTAACGGGGGTGCGTCGGGTCCACCGCATACATGGCGGTGGCGGAACTACGATTGCCCGGGTTCTCGAAGTTCACGTCGGAGTACCTTTCCGTAAAGGCGCACTTGTTCCGTATGGACAGGTCCCCGCCACATTGCAAGTCCAGGGCGCTTGTGACAGGAATGAAGGTGCTGCTCTTTTGAATCAGAGTGTCGGCATCCCACGACGTCGAGATGGATATGCTGAGGGATTTTCCAAAAGGCAGCGAAACTTTCTGCTTCATTCCTTTGGGCATGGCGTCTTCAAAGCCGGACCTTAGGCAGTCGTACATGGTCTTTGCAAAGGGATAGGTGCTCCCCTGTATAAAGTCCAGCGACTCCTTGTCCTTCTTGGTTCTTTCCGTGTCGTAAGAGTTGAACTTGTATACGCGATTGTAGGCGGAGGTGGCCTCGCTCGATCCATCGACAGAATACATATTGCTCTGGGCGCGGCCAACCACGACGCCTACCTTCGACGCCTTGCGGTTCAGCTTATAATATGTCGTGGAGTGTGCGGGAGACGCCCCCTTCATCTGCCCCTGGGCAATCAAGACCGAGGGATACTTTTTGTAATCCACAGCCTTGCGATACTCGCCAAAAAGGAACCGCTTGTTGGACAGGTCGTTTTCATACACGTTTTCCTTTCGTGCGTCTTTTTCGGGCAAGGCGTTTGTAATCAAAAGGCCGCTGGCACCGGGGCCGTTGATCAAGTCGGAGAACGCCTCCGCCTCTGCAGAGCCCCCATGCTTCGCCCAGAAATCGATGGTATAGAACAGGCCCTTGGGCATTACCGCCCCCTGGTGCGGAGAATCCAGGGAGCCGTAAATGCGGATAGGAGCCTCCGTACTCTTGCGGGCAATATCGTAACGGTAGGCGCCGTACCTACCCAAGATGCCGCCCTGGCTTATGCCAAGCACAACCATTCCGTCGTTCATCTTGTCGGGGAATCCAAAGAACTTGTTCTCGTTCACGAAATGAAGCAGGCTTGTGAAATAGCCGGCGTTTTCCACAAGATCCCTGCGGACCGTTTCCGCGAACTGTACCAACACCGGGGTGTATCCCAGTTCGGTAAGCAAGTCCGTAAGGCCGAACTGCTTGGCCTCCTCGTGAAACGATGCCAAGGTCCTCAGGGAGTCTGTACTGAGGTAGATTCCATCGAGAATAAAGAAGGGCCGAACCAAGTCAAAACCGAACTTTTTATCGGAATTCGCCTTGGGGTCCACAACGCGGATACGAATATCGTTCGCCGTAGAAACAGCGCAGTTTTCGGAGTCGCTTGCGTTTCTGCGATCTACGCCACGGGAGGCATAACTAACGCAAAGTCCGCGGTCGCCATCATTATGGAAAAAAAGATCGTGATTCTTTGCAAACGCATTTCCCAAAAAGGCAAACAAGCCCAAAAGCAAAAGAAGACTTCTCATTACTTTACCTCCACATAAAGATTCTGTTCAACCACGAGGCCGCCCTCGGACAGCTTTACGGGCAACCTTTGGACACCGGCCCCACTGAATTCCACCTCAAGTTCAGACTTGGGCGCAACGGTGTTCCAGGTGCCGTTGGCAAATACTTCCAAAGTAGGCAAGGAACTCCGATTGGTGCTTACAAAGTACGGGTCGTAATACAGGCGCAATTTCGACCCGTGGGCAACCGTCGAAGGAAGGCCCGCCTGCAGCAATCTGGAATTCAAGAAGGTCGTCGTAATGCAGTTGGTATCGGCGCAGACCCTGTAGGCATAGTCCACATTGCCGATAAGAACGGGCATGGCGCGGTTGTCCTCTTCTGCCGTAAAGATGCCGGCCTCGTAATAAAGCGCCTTGGGGTTGGCGATTTCATTTTCCTTAAGGCGATTGCGGTCCAGGAAATACATATTGCGGTACCACCCCTTGCTAGAACGCAAAGGAGTCATGGATGTTTCGTTCACGAAGGAAGATATCTGTTCGTGTTCGCTTTCGCTTATTACAATGGAGGCACTTGTGGAATCGGCAATTCTCAGGCGCACCTCGCTGGTGTAAGCCGCCGAAGTCGTGGGGAATTCGCCTTTGGAAAACTTGCCTGCACGGCTTGTATTGCGGGAATCGAATTCGGAATAAACGTAGTTCTGCGATGTAGGTTTTTCCTCAGCAACATCGGGCAGGGTGCCCGCCTTTTCTGCGCAAGTCAAGGACACATCGTCGATAAACAGGTTGGTGTACTGGTACGCGCTCACGCCGAACAAGCCTACGCCAATCTTTTGAATTTGTACACCATTGTTGCCAACCAGGTTCGCCACGGGGATTTCGAAGGCCGTAGTCTTGTTCGCCTCGAGGGATTTGTAGGCGACGGTGCTTGTTCCAAAGGAACCCTGCAGCCAAAAGCCCACTTTCGTCTTTTGCGAAGAACGCACCTTGATTTTCAAGTTGCCACCCTTGGCCTTTTGAGGCAGGGCGTCAAAAGAAAGAAGACCGGTCCAGTCCCCTGCACGGTCCTTCATGCCGGAAAAACGAATATAGGGTGGGATCATTCCATCCATTTCACCCCAATTCGCGATCCATTCCGGCTTTTCGGGGAAAGAATTCGCGGTATCCTCTACCTTGCCACTTTCGCCATTTTTATACAGCGAAATTTCCTGACATTCCTGCGCAAAACTCGACAGAGACAACACTGTCCCGATCAAGGCTGCACACCTCGACATCCAATGTTTCATTGGACCTCCAAAGAAATAAAATGTTGATGTATCAAAAAAGGGGCGGCACTCGCGAACCCCATCGCATATATAAAAGGAGCATCAAACAAAAAAAGTACACCCCAACAAAATGGATGTACTTAATAAACTATCTAACGCTCGCGAATAAAGTTAAACAAAAAAAATATGTTTGTAAAGGGATTACCCTAATTTTTTATCCATATTTTTTAGGGTAATGTTCAATTCGCATATATACACCTCATTTTCGACCCTTGTATTGTAGGTGTACGCATCCTTATATAAAAGACTCATCCGCTTGTTAAACGTGTTCAACCCCAGGCCGCCTACAGAGTCCTTCGGTTTTCGAGGATAATTGCTGTTTTCCATTTTAACATACAGCCGGTTTCCGCTTTGATTCACAAAAACATGCGAAAAGCTCTTGCCGTTGGGTTTGACGCAATGCTTCATGGAGTTTTCCAGCAAAGGCATCAACAGCAAGGGTTCTATGGCCTGATTTGGATTCTCGATATTCTTTTCAAAAATGAATTCAAAATTTTCATCGTGACGTAGTTTTTCCAGGTCTGCATACTTTTCAAGAATGTCCATTTCTTCTCGCAGGGTAATGAACTTGTCCTCCGTCTGGTACAAAGTAACACGAAGAAGTTGCGAAAGTTTTTGCATGGATCTTTCGGCAAGTTTAGGATCAATGGTAATCAGGCTGGATATATTGTTCAGGGTGTTGAACAAAAAATGGGGACTCAGTTGCTGCTTTAAAAAGTCAAGTTCATATTCAATGCGGGCGCGGCTCCTTTCACGAATGACAAAGGCGCGCACCACCTGTCGGGAGAAAACGCTGATCAAGATACTGCAAGTGCTCACCACCCCAAGGCTAATGCCCAAGCTTACAATCACCCACGGACTGAAGTGCCTTTGAAAAAAAATGCTCGTACTGAAAAAATCATTCCACGTTTCAGAGGGGTCTCTGGAGACGATGAACACAAAGATTTCTCGTACAAAGACACTGAGCAACAAAATCAAGGCGTTCCCGACAATGAACTTGAAGTATTTCTTTTTAAAGAAACATTTCGGAACTAGAATCTTCTGGTTGATAACGAACACGAAAAACGTCATCAGCAGGGGAACGTAATATTCGACCACGCTAGATGCGGTCAGCCTGTCCGCAGAAAAATGGCTGGAATGGAGAACGATGACCAAGGGGAAAGTGAGAATAAAGCCCCACACCAGCAGGGCGATCATGGGAATCGTCGCAGGAAAACGGTCTATCAGCTTTTCGTCATCCAGGATTTTAAATAACTCTTGCTCGCCACGGTCAAAGGAAGCTTCTTGAAGATTCGCCAAGTGATGTCTTTGCCTGTTGACAAAACCTACAAATCGTTCTTTTATGCAATGAAACATGATAAAACCCCATGATTTACTCAAAATTTAGCCTTATATTTTTCAATTTACCTCTATCTATGACAAAAATATGACAAAAATGCATAAAATCCCGACAAACGGTTACAAAACAAAGACAAAATCTGTATAGAACTTTTGCGAATACATGTTTAAACAGTGACACTCGAAAACCTGCTTAAAGGTATCTTTGTACACGTAAACAAGAAAAACGAGGAGGCAATTATGGTAAGGACTTCAACAGCTCGCGGTGAAAGAGACGTGTACTTCCAATATCTGAACGATATTTCAAAGTATCCTCTGCTGACCAAAGAACAGGAAAAAGTTTTACTCCAAAAGGCCCAGACTGGCAACAAGGCCGCCATGGATCTTCTGGTAAAGTCCAACCTTCGTTTCGTGGTAAACATAGCCAACCTTTACAAGGGTCAGGGAATTGATGTCAACGAACTGATCAACGAAGGCAACATGGGCCTCATCGAGGCCGCCCAGCGTTTTGACCCCAATCAAAAAATCAAGTTCATCAGTTACGCCGTGTGGTGGATACGCCAGAACATTACCCGTGCCATCGCAGAACGAGGCCGAATGGTTCGCATCAGCGCCGAGAAGGAACTTGTTCTTCGCCGTTTCAACAAGAATGGTGGCAAACTTAGGCAAGTCATTGGCGGCGGACTCGCCGTAGACCCCGAAAGCCTGGAAGGACTTTCCAAGTACAAGGCAAAGGACATCGAAAAAATCCTTATGATGGGCAACCGCTCCAGTTCCTTGGACACTCCCGTCGGCGAGGACGGCGACACCACCATCGGTGACACCATCGCTGCAGAAAATTCCGTGACCGACGCTTTCGCCGAAAGCAAGGACCGTAGAAAGGTTTTCAACAAAGTAATGAAACAGAATCTTTCTGAACAGGAATTGCAAATCATCAAACTCTATTTCGGCTTCAAGATGGATGCCGACCTGAACCTCAAGGAAATCGCCCCCATGGTAGGCCTTTCCAAGGAACGCGTTCGCCAACTCAAGGAAAACGCCCTGGCCAAGTTGAAAAACGACCAAGTTCAGCGTGCCCTGTACGACGCAGCATAAGGTTTGACAAAAGTCACTTTATTTGTTTTTCTCTCTCTCATTGTATTAAAAACCGGCCCTAATCGGCCGGTTTTTTCCGTTTTTTCCTACCCTTTCGAAAATCAAATTGTATCTTTATGGCATGAATTTCTATAAGCCGTCTTTTCGCAATCTTTTTGTAGCCACCCTTTCTGCACTGTGCCTGGCCAACGGCGCCTTTGCTGCAAAGGAAAAGCAAGCCCCCGTCGGAGATTTCTACGACGAAGTTTCCCGACTGAACAAGGTCCTTTCCGAAGTCAACCGCAAGTACGTGGAAGATGTAAACCCCACGGAACTTACCGACGCGGCCCTCAACGGCATTCGCGACATCTTGGACCCTCACACCACCGTTTTTTCCCCAAAGGACTACGAAAGCCTCAAGGTGAGCATGGAAGGAAAATTTGGCGGCGTGGGCATTACCATTAGCCTTCGCGACAATGTGCTGACCGTCATCTCGCCCCTTTCCGGCACCCCCGCATTCCGCCTGGGCATCCGCGCCGGCGACCAAATCCGTAAAATTGACGGCAAGGAAACCAAGGGGCTCACCCTGGACGACGCCGTGAACCAGCTCCGTGGTAAAATCGGTACGGACGTGACCATCTCTATCCAGCGCGAAGGGGTGCCCGACCTGATGGACTTTACCATTACCCGCGCAGAGATTGTCGTGCACGCCGTTCCATACTACGGCATGCTGGAAAACGACATCGGCTATATCAAGTTGGCAACGTTCAGCGACAAGACCACAAGCGATGTGGTGAACGCCATCAAAGCCCTCCAGCAGCAAGGCATGAAAAAGATCATCCTCGACATGCGCTACAACCCCGGTGGACTTTTGAACCAGGCTATCGACATTAGCGAACTCTTCTTGAAGAAAGGAAACACCATCGTAAGCACCAAGGGCCGCACCCAGCAGACCGAAAGCCGTTCCCGCAGGGATGGCGTGGTCAAGCAGGACATACCCATGGTGATCCTTGTAAACCAGGGGTCTGCCAGCGCCGCTGAAATCGTCTCCGGTGCATTGCAGGACTGGGACCGTGCATTGATTATCGGAAAGACCTCCTTCGGTAAGGGTTCCGTGCAGACCATATTCCCGCTGGACAACCAGGGCAACGCCTTGAAACTTACCACCGCTTTCTACTACCTGCCCTTCGGGCGTTGCATCAACAAGCCCGAAAACGGCATCAAGGGCCTTAAACTGCAAGAAGAAGAAAACGAGGCCGAAGAAGCCGGCGACGAAGCAAAGTTGGACTCCCTCAAGAAAGACACCCTCGCCCGCGACACTTTCTACACCAACAACGGTCGCATGATGTTCGGCGGTGGCGGAATCACTCCGGACGTGGAAGTCGAACTGTCCCCCATGCCCTGGGTGGTGCAGGTGCAGGAACGCATGGCCATGTACTTCAAGTTTGCAGTCAAGGCACGCCCCGACCTGGAAAAGGACCTTCAGAAGAACGGCTTGACGATGAGTCCCGAATGGGAAGTCCCCGACTCCCTGTTCCAGCAGTTCCGCGACTTCTGCATGAAGGATACCAACTTTACAAAGGTCAAGAGCAACGCACTCGTAGGCGTAGACCAACTTGAAAAGAGCATCATCCGCGAGCAGAACTACATGGGCGACAGTTCCAAGACCGTGTCCGACTCCCTGCTGGCACAGCGCATTGCAGACATGCGCTCCGCGCTGGAAATCAACAGGAACGCCCAGTTTGACGAGAACAAGGACTACATCAAGGACGGCATCAAGCGCGAACTTTTGACCGCCTTCATCAACGATTCCGTAAGCACGGCGTTCTCCCTGAAACGAGACAACCAACTCAAGGAAGCCGTCAAGTACCTAAGCGACATGAACCTCTACAAGAAGGCCATTGGCGCCCCCGAAAAGAAGGCTGCAAAGAAGCCCGCACAGGCAAAGCCAGTCAAGAAGAAGTAAGGAATCCTCTTGATTAAAGTGATGAACAAGATTGCAGAAGGTCTGGGTAAATACATCCGGAAATTTCTGCACACGGTCATCAACTATCTGCTGTTCGTGTGGCAGATGTTCAAGAGCATTCCCGGGGCATTCAGCAATTTCCACACCACCGTAGAACAGATGCAGCACGTGGGCGTCACCAGCATTCCCGTTGTGCTGGCGGCATCCCTTGCCACAGGTGCCATCATGTCCTGGCAGCTGGCCTACCAGTTTGCAGACATGATTCCATTGATGTTTGTGGGCATGGCGGTGGGCAAGTCCGTGATGGTGGAACTCTGCCCCATTCTTACGGCAATGGTTTTGGCGGGGCGCATCGGGGCCTCCATGTGTTCTGAACTGGGGACCATGGCGGTCACGGAACAGTTGGACGCGTACAAGGTGCTGGGCTTGAACCCTTACAAGTTCTTGCTTGCTCCAAGGCTTATAGCCACGGTAATCATGCTTCCGCTCTTGACGGTCATCAGCATTTTCGTGGGCATTGTGGGCGGTTACGCCGTGGCAGCCATCTACAAGGACGTATCCTTCTCCGTGTTTTTCTACGGCGTGCGCATGTTCTACGAGAACTGGGATTTGGCGGTGGGCCTGATCAAGGCTTTTGTGTACGGCTACTTTATTGCCAGTTACGCCTGTTTCTTTGGATTCAACACCCACAGCGGTGCAGAAGGGGTCGGCAAGAGCACGAAGTCTACCGTGGTGGCCGGAATGACGAGCATTCTGATCGGCGGTTTTGTACTTTCCAAGTTACTGCTTCTCTGATGGATAATTACAACAAGAAAAAGCGTACGAAAAACATCTGTGGGGGGGATCCTACAGACATCGGGGTGCTTTTGAAGATGGTCCTGGACAAGCATAAAATTTCGGAGGACATCACCTTCAAGACCCTTTGCGACTGCTTTGAAAACATCGTGGGAACCCAACTTTTGCCCCACGTTCAGCCTGTTGAAATGAAGAAGAATATTTTGGTGCTAAAGGCCGCCAATTCCGCATGGAAACAGGAATTGTTCCTGCAAAAAAAAGCTATCATTGACAAGTGTAATTTAGTGCTGGGCAAGCCTGCGGTGCGGGACGTTCGGCTCATCTGATAAGGTTAAAAAATGGCAGAAGAAAACGTAGAACAAGAAAAGCATGGCGAAGACTACAGCGGCTCCAGCATTACCGTTTTGGAAGGCTTGGAAGCAGTCCGCGTTCGCCCGGCAATGTACATCGGCTCTACCGACATTCGCGGTTTGCACCACCTGGTATGGGAAGTGGTGGA
>JABUUR010000114.1 GCA_021443065.1 Fibrobacter sp. | reverse complement strand
CCCTCGACCCCGACCTTGGCAAGGTCGTGCTCTACCAACTGAGCTATTCCCGCGAGGTGACCCATATATAGATTAATTTTTATAGTCTGTCAAGGGTGTTTGCAAAGAAAAAATCAAAATTGCCTTCTTTTTTCCGCGAAGTTCAAAGGAACCGACCTTGCTGCACAAGAATCCGTGGGGCAGCGGCAGGGGAATCTTGCCGAAAAGCTCCTCGGAAATCAAGAAATCCTGCCCCAGCTTGGCGCATAGGGACTGGATTCTGGCCGTGGTGTTAAGAACGTCGCCGTGGTATGCCATTTCGCTGCCGAAGTTACCCACCTCGGTAGAAATCACCTTACCGCAGTGGGCTGCCGCCTTAAAGTCGGGGGCGACGTTGTAACGGGCGAGGAACCTGCGCCGTGTATAGTAAAGGGCCTCCTTGAAGTCAAAGAAAAGATCCAGTGGCCTTGCTTTTTTTGCGCAATCGCTGATTTTCCACGTTATATATACTCCGTCTCCTGCAAACTGGTAAATTTCTCCATGGTTTTCTTCGCAGCAGTTGGACAAGAGTTTGTAATAGTCCTTGATAAAACAGCTGTACTTGTAGTTGCCCAGTTCCTCGCAAATGGTGGTGGAGGACCGCAGGTCAATAAACATGAACACCAGGTTTTCTTCTACAGGCTCCTGCGACTTGCCCATGAGAGTGTTCCAGAACACCTGGCGCCCGAATTTCTTGTGCACGGAACGGATAAAGGTGATGATGTACCCCATGGCAAAGAATACGATGAACAGCACCTGGAAAGAATTGCTCTTGAAATTGTCGATTACCGTTTGAAAGCCGACATCGTTGACTATGCCATCGCCAGGCTTGGCCTTGAGAAGTAAAATGCACAGGGTCAGATTTATGGCTATTGCGGTAATAAAGTAGAAGGAACGGTACATCATGGCTGTCCACACGGAGCGTTGGTCCATTTCGTCCCTCAAGATCACAATGTCGTAGATACCGTGGGAAATTCCCATGAACAGGGAAAATTGCAACATCATCAGTACGGGATACCAGTCGATACTGCCGGCACGTCCGTAGCTTTGGAGCGCGGCCAGGCCTGTGGTGGCAACAAACCAACAAATGACATAGTAGCAGATGCCCCTGAATTTTCGTTGTGTTTGTCTTGATATCGCCATATTAGTGAATAAACAAGGGCAGTGCCCAGATCATGGCTATAAGGAAAATGTCCGTGTAGGAGTCTTCCAAAAGCAGTGTGGATGCCAAAAAGAAAATCGCCGTAGACAAACTCAAGAAAACCAGAAGGGGTACCTTCTTTTTAAGCTTGGTTTTCCATGAGATTTTGTCTTCGTTTTCCATATTCATTGTATAATTTAATTTATATTGGCGAAAACTAGTAAAAAAAATACATCTATTTAACTTATGCAGGGCATATACCTCCACATTCCTTTTTGCAAAAAAGTCTGCGATTATTGCGATTTTCACGTTCTGCCCGGCCGGGAGCGGCTTTTCAGGGAGTTCACGGACTTGATTTGTGCTGAAATCGATTTTTTTGAGGAAAGACATCCGGAGCTGCTGGCGGATGCCCGAACCTTGTACCTGGGTGGGGGGACACCGTCCATACTGCCTACGGACTGCATTACGCAACTCTTTGACTGTCTTGAAGATAAAGGCGTAAAGGCCTCAAAACTTTACGAAGTTTCCATGGAGTTCAATCCGGAATCCGTAACGGAAGAACGGGTCTGGCACGCCATGTCCTGCGGGGTAAACCGGATCAGCCTGGGGCTCCAGACCTTCGATCCGCGAATTCTTAAGGTAATCGGGCGGACTCACTCGGTGGAGCGGGGCCTTGCCGCGCTGGATTATCTTACGAAAATTGACGGACTCCAGGTGTCCGCGGACCTGATGTTCGACTTGCCCACCCAGACCGTGGAAGGCTTTTTGAATGATGTGGACCGGCTTTCGGACTACACGCTGAACCACGTCAGTTTTTACGGCCTTACGGTTTCGCCCAGGACGGTTCTTGGGCAGAAGGTTTCCAAGGGTGTGCTGAAGGTGGACGAAGACCTTTACGAGGACATGTACAGGGGTGGGGTGGAAATCTTGAAGGGCAAGGGATTTGAACGTTACGAGGTGTCAAATTTTGCAAAACCGGGCTTCGAAAGCACCCACAATCGCAATTACTGGGACCGCGGTGAATACGTGGGGTTTGGCCCGGGGGCCCACAGTTTCTTGGGTTCCAGGCGTTTTTTCGCCCCGGAAATGTACCCTCGCTGGCGGGACTACGTAAAGTCCGGGGCGTTGGAGAGCGACCTTGCCGTAGATGTTCTGGACTCCGAAGATAAACTGGCGGAACTCATCTGGCTCTCCATGCGGCAGGCCCGGGGACTGGATCTGCAAGAATTGGAAACCCTGGGTTATCGTCTAAGAAAGAACGGTTATTCCAAGTGGGTTTCCGGCGGGTTCATCGCAGAGTCCAACCATGAAGTGAGTAACGTGAATCACACTTTTTTGCAACTGGTGGACCGCGGCTGGATATTCATGGATGACATCGTTACCGACTTGATGAATTCCTGCTTTTAGTTCAAGAGCCTTCATTCCATTTTGGAATAGCACTTTCTTACAAAAACCTTAGATTATGGCCATAAAGTGGGTGCGTGGATTTTGAAATGGTTAAAAAAAACATACATTTAACAATGACATGGAGGCTATAATGTACTTTCGTAATTCTCATATTGTTCCGGTGCTTTTTTTCGCGTTGCTGCTGATGGCGACGGGTGTTTTTGCGCAGGACGAGGTGAATTGCGTGCCTTACGAAGAGGGCAAGACCGACGGTCGCTGTTTCTACTACCGCATTTCCAACGCCGATGGCAGCAAGTCTTCTGCTGGTCCCAAGCTTTGCGCACTGGATGACCCCAAGATTACCTCATGTTCCTACAAGGATGCCGACGGTAAATACCACCGTGTTCTCGGGGCTGAGTTCGAACTTTACGCACCGGAGGCTGGGACCGCCGGTCTTACCATCCAGACAAAGTCCGACGCAACTCCGCTGAAAAACGGCGATGAGTTGAAGGCCCTGGGTAAGGAAGGCGGTGCCGACAGCGGTTATGTTCTGCTTCAGGCCTACAGTTACTACCCAATAAACAACGTGCATATTGGCGTCAAGACCGCCAGCATGGCTTATCCGTCTGTAACCAACGTGTTGAATTTCTACGCTCCCGAAATCAGGTACTTCATCGAAGACAGCCTGGTGACCGACGAATCCCGGTTCAATCCGGAAGTAGGGGATACCATTGTAGTCACTGCCAAACTTTTTGTGCCAGATGGCATGGGAAAGGCCAACGGCGGAAAAGTCAATGGCGGTGAGGTGGATACCCTTATCAACGACGCTCCCCTCTATTTCCGCACCACCGGAGATTCGGAAAATCTCAAGTTCCTGGGAACCAACAATAAGCCTCTTGCAGAAAAGAACGGCCTGCCCTACATTAACGTCAACAAGGGCGTTGCCGTCTTTAAGATTGTCGCCGACATGGCTGTAACCGATGGATCTCACTTCTCCTTGGCCGGTTTCCCCAACAAGGTGAACCCCACCGACGAAGAGTACGGCGAGTACTTTGTGAACGATGCTTTCCCCGGTGAACTGACCTTTACGGACCGTGACCTTCCGTCTGTCAAGGTTGCGGCCATTTATGACCACGATGGCGACGGCGTTGGCGACAGCATCCGTGTGTGGCTTTCCGGAAACACTTCTTCCGTGACGTTGGATAGTTTTGCCTTCAACTGGCCTACCGGCGAAACCTACCACGATTATGACGGTGGAGTTTCTGTCAATACGAAAAAGGACCTTTATGTTTTGCCCGAGGTCCAGACCAAGCTGCAAGACCCCGAAAAAGCCGAAGGTTCCCTGACTGCCAAGGCTTGCTCTTCCATTGGTGATAAGCGCTGCGCCGTCATCAAAAGCAACCTGAAGGACAGCATTGGTGCGGTGATTCAAGCGGTTACCCTTGTCATTAGCGATAACGGCTCCGATAAGGATACTTTGGTGGTACGTTTCAACAAAATGGTAGATACGACCTGGACTAGTGGTCCGGGCTTGCTCCTGATGAAAAACCCTCTCGATGTAGAGGTGGTAAATGTCAAAAAGAACGAATGGACCTTTGTGATCAAGCCCGGAAAGATCAGTGTGGGGGACTCCGTCAAAATCAATACCGCTAGCAAGTCCGGCGACGGAGTGATTACTGCGGCCGACGGCGTGCCTACCGCAGCCAACAACCAGTATGTGGCCGTAAGCGACTACGGTAAAATCATTGCCAACGAAAACAACGGCGTTTACGACCGCGATGGCGATGGCCGTATGGACAGCGTTTCTCTCGGGTTCGATACCCCGATCACCCGCGAAAAACTGAAGGACATGAAAATCACCTTCTACTGGCTGGATACCGAGGGCGAACTTCTTGCCATTACTCCGAAGGCAGACGATTTGGATTTGTCCGCCGACGGTCACGTCATTGGTTACTCCCTGGATCCCGAAAAACTGGGCGTCAGGGAAATGCTTACCGACATCAACCCCAAGTACATGAAATCCGAAAAGTACGGTTATGCAAAGGTCGAAAACAAGGTGGTTCTGGACGGCAAGACAGAGACCGTGACCGTGGAACTGGACTTGAACGACTATATGCCTCCAGTCATTTCCAAGAATTTCTTGAAGCCTGAATCTTTCCAGTACATGGAAGCGGACAAGTTCACCATTACCTTTAGCGAACCTGTGGGTACGGACAAGTTCAAGCTGGACAAGTCCAGCCTTGCGTTCTTCGTAGATGGCGAATGGAAGAACTATCCCCTTGAGCATCCGGAATGGAGCGACGGCAATCGCACCCTTACGGTACGGCTGGAAACCGGCGAAAAGTTGACAAAGCGCATGAACCCAGCAGACTCCGTCCGCTTCGATAATTTTGATTCGGGCATCTGCGACAAAATGGGCAACAATGTCTCTAGCGAAATCCCCGCCGTAATGGTCCAGGGAGATCCCCGCGTGATTACCGAGACAGCGTCTTATGCGGACTTGAACCTTGCCGAAGAACTCAGCACTCGAGTCAAGCCCTTTACCAGCGATGTCATCAAGGGCGAATTCGATTCAGAGGCCATGTCTTCGCTGGGCGTACTTTTGGATGTGGGCTTTGCCACCGTCATGAAAAAGAATTCTGCAGGCGACATGGTCCCGGACCTGAAAAAGATTGGCCTCGAGTACGAACTTGATGTTTACACGAACCTGGGCGGCTACGTGGGTGGCGCCAAGGAAAAGATTTTGTGCGACGATGAATTTTTCTTTGACGGCAACTGCCTTGAAAATCCCGAAAAAATCTACGTCCGCTGGAACATGCGTGCCGACAATGGTCGCAAGGTGGGCGTGGGCGTTTACCTGGCAAAGTTCAAAGTCAAAGTGTTTGGAGCACAGAGCGATTTTAAAATTGAAAGAATCTACAGATGGGGCATTACGTCTACCAGGCACTGACCTGTCCTAGATGATTTCAGAGGGTAGTAACATGAAGACGATGAATAAAATTGTTTCTATCGCAGCGCTGTTCATGACCGGTGTCCCGGCCGTGGCCGCTTTGGCTGAATACGGCGAACCGCAGAATCCTGCCAACGGCATTTGGATCCAGCAGGTCGGTGAACTGGAACCTCAGGATCCGACAAGCGCCACCTTGTACTATACCAAGTACGAAAAAGACCAGGTGGGCGATCGCGTGAAGAGCATAAGCTACACCTACAACGGTGCGGGCTTTTTGCTGATGAAACCTTCGGACCGTAAAACTCTGTGTACCCAGGATGAGGGCATTGAAGGTGCCGACGGCATTGTGCACCATCCCGATGGCGAACACCTTCTGGTTGCAGGTCAAGGCCAGCGAGTCTATATGGTCAAAAAGGAAACTGCCACCGGTGAAAAATGCCTTGTGAAACGGGCGGGCCTTGTGAATGCGCAGGGTGCCGGTGTCTGGCATTTGATGATGGACTACAACCAGAAATGGCTTTGGGGTGCAAATATCCCTGGCGAACTGTTCCGGTTCTCTACGGATATGCGAACCGAGAATGGTGTTCTGGCCCAGTCCCACGGTTTTGGCGACAACGGCTACCGTGTGACCGTTAAGGCTGATTCAAAAAAACATTCTACGGACAACACTTTGTCTACCATCATTTGGGATGACTACGGCCGTGCCTACTTTACCCGTTCGGACTACTTCGGCGGTGGTTGCGAAGGATCTGGTTGTACACCGGAAGAGAGAGCGAGAAGACGGCAAAATTCCTACTTCGGTGTTCTGGTAGATACCGTGAAAACCGTGGTTACTGCGGGTAATCGGAATAAGATTGGCGGCTTTGTTGGCGATACGGTAATTACCTCCCTTACCAAGAAGGTGTTGATTGATGCCCTGGAAGGTGCCCATGGCGGTACCTACGACAAGTATTCTGGAACCATCTTTTTGTTCGGCGGTGCAAAGATTGTGCAGATTGCCCCCTACGATGCTTCGGGTGCCCTCAACCCCCAGGTGGTGGCCACCATCGACCTTCGCGATTTCTTTTTTGAAGATTCGGGCTTTAACGGTCAGAACAAAACCTACGGTGTAGGCGGCTGGCGCCTCGACCAAGGTACCACTGACGGCCTAGGACATTTGTTTGTAGCAAGCAACACCGGCCACATGGTCTTTGTGGACTTTGCCGGTAACAGCCAAAAGCGTATTGACAACAACGTCTTTGTGCACGTGCAGTGGATGGATGCTTACCTCGATGACCTGGCTCCTCTTGTAGGTGTGGGTGCAAACCACGCGGGCGGTACCGTGGGCAACAACGATGTGGCCTCCAGCAGCAGCAATAGAAGCAGCTCATCCATGGTCATCAGAAGCAGTTCCTCTGCAAAGAGCAGTTCCAGCGTCTCCAGTTCTGGCTCTACTCCCGGCAGTTCCGGCTCTGACCCCAGCAGCTCTGGCTCTACTCCCGGTAGTTCCGGCTCCACTCCCGGCAGCTCCGGCTCTACTCCCGGCAGTTCCGGCTCCACTCCCGGCAGTTCCGGCTCCACTCCCGGCAGTTCCGGTTCCACCCCCGGCAGTTCCGGCTCCACTCCCGGCAGCTCTGGCTCCACCCCCGGCAGCTCCGGCTCCACTCCCGGCAGTTCCGGCTCCACCCCTGGCAGTTCCGGTTCCACCCCCGGCAGCTCTGGCTCTACTCCTGGTAGTTCCGGCTCCACTCCCGGCAGTTCCGGCTCCACCCCTGGAAGCTCCAGCGGCGGCAATGGCGGTAGTGGCGAAATGGACGATGAATCTTCCAGCTCTTCTAACCTGTACTACAATGCCGAAGACGATTATGTTAATGATGATGGCTACGAAGCCTATCCGTCTGTAGATGCTTTCGACAAGGGTGATACCATCGTTTCTGGAGCCACTGTTCTTGAACCTACAAAACCTGGTTCTACCGATCCCAACGCCGTGGTGATCGGCGGTGATTCTTACCTGCCAAGCAAGGACCCCTCCGACATGAAGGACTTCCGTCATGACGGGAGCAACGAGGCCATTGTAGGCGACATTGTGGCTATCACGCTTGACCCGACAAAGGTTTCGGAATATTTTGGCTCCATCGATTCCCTTAAGGTCGTGGCTACCGATAATCTGGAACTTGTGGACCCCGCCGATGGCTCCAAGAAGGAAACTATCTTTGTGAACAACGATGGCAGTGTCACCATTCTTGTGACCGCAGACGAAGCGGTGCAGCCGGGCTCCATCAAGATTTACGGCAACGGTAATGTGGTAATTATCGATAACATCAACTTTGTGGACCCCACTCCGGATGCCCGAATCGGCTACATCAAGGACACGGACGGCAACGATACCTTGGATTACGTGGAAATCCTCTTGAAGGAGCCCTTGGATTCCAATGCCGTTGTGGATCAAGTCCGTCTGGTTATCGGTGGCGACACCCTTGCCTGCTCCAACAATGCGTTGAACGATTCCCGGGAACGTATCTCTGTTGACGTGGATGACCTTAAGAAGAAACTGCCTGACATGGGCAAGTTCCCCGAAGACGCCTCTGTACTCGTGACCTACAAGTACACCCGCGGAACCAGCGAAGACGGCTCTCCCAAGACCACCACCTATGTACGCGAGGCTCCCTTGCTGGACGGCATTCACCTGATCAAGGATGCTTTTGCCATTCGCGATACATTGAACCCCAAGAACAAGGAAACCAACTTCGATTCCCTGTTCATCCAGTTCAATATCGATCTTGTTCCGGCGGATGTTCGCACTCCCGAGATGCTGGTGCTGCTGAAGGACGAACTTTGTCGCAGCAAAGTAGTTTACGATTCTGCCGCAAACCGTTGTGCATTGGATAATGTCAAGAAGGTTTACATGCCGGCCAAGGATATCATTATCTTGGTGGGCAAGGACTTTGGCCTGAAGGGTAACCTGAAGGACAGTGTTTCGCTCCACGATGCCGCCAGTTTCCGCAACTTGGAATACATCACTTCTGACGAATACGAACGTGAAGTGCCAGTGACTGTCGTGGACCGTTTCCCCTCCGTGGTGAACGTGGAATACTGGGATACCGAGGGCAACGGCGTTCTGGACCAGATTGTGGCAGTGTTCGACTCGCCCCTTACCGAAGAGGACATCGAAAATACTTTGCACTTTACCTTTCCGTGGTACAGTAACCGCGGTATGTTGACCCAGATGCAGGTCTACCCGTCTAGCCTGACCATCGATCCCGATGATCCTACCCGGGTAATCTGGAAGGTGGTTTCTACGGTACCGCTGGATACGGGCTTGACAAGCATTAGCGACAAGCTTCCGGATGCGACGGTGTTTACCTACTACCCGATTTTCGGCGAAACTTTTGTAAGTGAGGCTTCTGCGAAGCTGGTAGACAAGATGGCCCCCATTGTTTCTACGGCAACTTTGAGTTACGGCAAAAAGGCGGACACCCTGCAGGTGACCTTCTCCGAACCTATCGACTGGAAGAGCTTGAAGGGCGATGATTACTTCTACGTAATCCATGGTAACGACACCCTCCATCTGGATCCCATCGACTTGAGTTGGTCTGCCGACGGTCGCACCGCCAAGCTGATTCTCAGCGGATCCGATGTGACAATCTTGCCGGGTGATTTCTTGCTGGTGAAGCGTGGCAAGTACAACAAGAGCAAGGACGAGTACGACGCCATCAAGGACGAATGGGGCAACATTACCGGCGAAAAGCCCCAGCCAGTGATTATCGGCGGCCTGCTGAACCACATGGTGGAATCTACCAAGATGGGTACGTTCGACCCCAACGACTCCGAGGAAAAGGATGCCGGCGATACCACCTACGTGATGCGTACGGTAAGTTCCGTCAATCTCCGCTACGTTCCCAGTTCTACGACGAAGGAGGACATGGAGAAGGAAGGTGCCTTGGGTCACCTGGTCCAGTTGGGTGAACGCTTTGTTCCGCAGTTGGTGGACCGCGCTCAGGTTTCTTCCGACGGCACTTACGACCCGGCGGTCCTGGATTCCCTGGATCCGAAGGATGTGCTGATTTCCTTTGTGGTGAACTTTACGGATCATTTGGGCCAGTTTGTAAACGATACGGTTATTGTGGTTGAATGTAACAGCCCCAAGTTCAATTACAACTGCCTGAGTACCGACAAGAAGGTGTTCGTCAACTGGAACTTCAAGGATTACAACAACCGCTTTGTAGGCTCCGGCGTTTACACTGTCCAGTTCAAGATGGTTGTCCGTTACAAGGACAAGAAGATTGAAGAAGAAATGAAGGACAAGTGGGGCGTACGACGCAAGAAACACCGCAAGAAATAGTCCTCAAAGTTAAATTGTTAAAGGCTCTCGCTTAAGCGGGGGCCTTTAGCATTTGTCATCCCGGCCTTCATCTTGCTGTCATCCCGGTCCCCGAGCCGGGATCTATGAAAAAAGATCCTGGGTCAAGCCCGGGATGACAATGCGGGACGGGGATCCCGGGTCAAGCCCGGGATGATGATGCGGGACGGGGATCCCGGGTCAAGCCCGGGATGACAATGCAGGACGGGGATCCCGAGTCAAGCCCGGGATGACAATGCGGGACGGAGATCCCGGGTCAAGCCCGGGATGACGATGCGGGACGGGGATCCCGGGTCAAGCCCGGGA
>JABUUR010000019.1 GCA_021443065.1 Fibrobacter sp. | reverse complement strand
GGGATGACATGTTAGAGAGAGACGTTTTACACTGTCACCCTGAGCTCCATTGCGTTGTCATCCCGGGCTTGACCCGGGATCTCCCCTGCCATAACGCATTCACAATCCGCACCTTCGAAAAGTCGAACATCGTGAGACCTTTTCGAGGGGTTCCAAGGCTAATGAACACTTAGCGCTTAGTGAGAACTGTCCAATACTTGGACAAGTCTTTCTAGGTGCTAAAGCACCAAGAAATGCTTCATCCACTACGTGGACGCATATGCCCCTTGCGTCATTATACTTTTTAAATTTCCCACTTCACGCCGGCTTTCAACTGGCTCAGCAGGTTGCCTTCGGGGTATACGTCCCGATAGTACGCGGGCAGGCGGTAGTAATGGTAGTTCTGCTCCACCCCCAGGTAAAACCGCAGGAAATTGGGATTCCAGTAAATCATCGCACCCCAGGACCCGGAGAACTTCTGGATCTTTTCGTAATCTGCATCGGGTCCGTCAAGAACAAACCCGTAAAAAAGATTGACCTTGGCCTCCAAGGTTATTTTCGTCCTGAACTTGTACGAAATTTTCAAACGCAACACAGGCCCCAGCCACAACCCGTAGGAACGTGTGGACGGCACAGATACAGTCTTCGTCGCATCACCGACCAATTTTTCCCAGTAAAGGGAGTCCACCTGTTCCTCGGTCAATTCCATACATGCCGAACCGTAGGTTGCCCAGCAGTTGCCGTAGGCATCCATAAGTCCCAAGCCGCTGTCGTAGGCATTGTTCACGGACTCCGTCACCGCGTCCACGTAGTCCGACACATATTTCTTGTAGTCCAATACCGAGTCCGCCTCGAAACGCCCTCCCACATACAAAGAACCGTTCCAGCCGTTGGCCGCAGAACGATTCCAGGAGGCGTACAACGCCGAGGACAGGGGGCCGTTGGTCTTGTAGTAGGCCCACAGGGCCGCCCCATAACGATTCTTGCCGCCCCGGTAAAATTCCTTCTGCCCCCATCCAAAGAACGACAGGGACGGGTCTTCACGCTCCGCAAGGTTCAAGTTGATGCCCACGTTGGCCATTACAGAAGTCCCGATCAGGGAATAATCCGCCCCCACGGACAAAATCCAGTCGCTGGTATCCAGCGCGGGCATGTTGTCGTTCATCAAGAACCAGTCGCCCGAAACCTCCAGCCCAAAGGAATGGAGCCAATTTCCCAAAGTGTAATCCAGAAAGGGGGTCAGCGAAAGGAACGCATCTCCGCCATACTCGTTGAACCCGTTACCGTCGGAAAATTCATCGTATCGAAGTCCGCTAAACCCGGCATCCCCTAAAAAACGAAAAGACCAGGGCTTTTCCGGAGATTGCCCCTTGATACCCAACGCCTCGTAATAACTTTGCAGAATTCCCTTAAGTTCGTCCGTATAGGGGCCGGGCAAGGCCACCGCATCTTCAAAGGCCTTTACCGCAAGGGAAATATCGCCGGCTTCCTCAGCCTTCATCGCCCTAAAATACGCCTCCTCCTGGGTTTCAGCCCATAGGAACGACGCAAGCAAAAACAGCACGACTGCAAGCCGTCGCATTAATGATTGTTGCGATCCCCTTCAAAAGGATGAGGACCGGGAGGGAAATCTCGCGTAGGCATCTTGGGCGCTTCCGGCCATTCGAAGGCTGGTTTACGTTCGCGAGCGTTTTTCGGGATTTCCCCTTCGAAGTTCGGACGAGGTTGAACCTTCGTTACATTCTGGCGAATGGACTGTTTTTCGGCAGCGGAACTGGAACGCAGGTCGGACAATATCTGTTCACGGGCCGCGCGACGTTCTTCACGGAGTTTCTTCCAATCTTCGCTTTCCTTTGCACCTAGGGTCGGGGTTTCCTGGGAAACCTCGGACTTTGCGGCAGGGGTCGGGATAGAGGATTCCGGACGCATCGAAGGCTCGCCGGCAAAAGCAGTTGCCGACATCATCAAGAAAATCGATATGAAACCTATTTTTCTCATTTTCGCTTTCATGCCTTGGGTTTTGCAAATTCCGTGCCAACTATCCGTTTAGGCGATCCATTAGGCGATATTTGCCTAATTTCGGTTATTTATTTATTCAATATAAATAAAAACCGACTCCTGAAGGGAATATTTTTCGGGAACTTGAGTTCCGATGTGATAAAATATCCCAAAAATTCACCTAGTCCACTTTTAGCAGCGCGTACCTCGCAGTTTATTGACCATTTCCTTTTCTTTTATTCCCGTTATTTTTTAAAGTCTTCCTTTTTCATGTCAAGCCGTTCCATGATTTCGCGGAGCACCTTGCGGTCTATGCCCAAGATCGTAGCCGCCAGGGTCAGATTGGCGTTGCTGTCCCTCAGGGCGCGGCCGATGACATCGCGTTCCACAGCCTCACGGGCTTCCTTCAAGGTCCTGGGCGATTCCTTGGCCTCGTTCTGGACGTTTCCCAAACCCAGGTCCTGGGGCTGGATCACCCCGTGTACCGCAAGGACCAGCGCCTTCTGGATCTTGTTTTCCAGTTCGCGGACGTTGCCCGGCCAATGATAACCCAGCAGCGCCTTTTCCGTATTGCGGCTCATGTGGTATTTTCCGCGGCCGTATTCGGCACCGTACCGGGTCAGGAATTCTTCCGCCAAAAGCACAACGTCCTGCCCCCGTTCCCTCAAGGGCGGCAGCGACAAGGGCATCACCTGCAGTCTAAAATACAGGTCCTCCCTAAATCGCTTTTCCTTGACCGCATCTTCCAGGTCCACATGGGTTGCCGATATGACCCTCACGTTCACGGGAATCTCCCGGTTGTCCCCCACCCGGGTAATGTGCTTTTCCTGCAGTACCCGCAAAAGTTTCACCTGCATGTTCATGGGCAGTTCACCGATTTCGTCCAGGAAAATCGTTCCGCCGTCGGCCTCCTCGAAAAAGCCCTTGCGGTTTTCGATGGCGCCTGTAAAAGAGCCCTTGGCATGCCCAAACAGCAAGGATTCCATGAGGTTCTCCGGAATGGCCCCGCAATTTACGGCAATGAAGGGTTTGTCGGCACGGGGGCTTCGCCTGTGGATGTACTTTGCGATTACCTCCTTGCCGGTACCGGTTTCTCCCCGGATAATCACGGGCATGGGCAGGGGGGCAAGTTTGTCGGCCAGGGCGATCAGGTCCGCCATGACCGCAGAAGAATACACCACGCCATCCCTGCGGACCACGTTTTTCAACACGTCCAGCGACCGCTTGTCCCTAAGGCGGTCGTCCACGGCAATGGCGAATTTTTCGCATACAGCCACGAAGGAATCGAAAAGTTCCACATCTTCGGCGGTAAAAGGTTCCTCACGGGCGGCCCGCTGCAAGTACAGGTAGCCGGTTTCCGAATCCGTCGTCCTGAAGGGCGAAACCATGATGCTTGTCAACTGGTTCTGCACAATGGACTTGGAAAGGTCCACGGAATCGTCGTCCACCTGGTTCCAGATGACAGCCCTGTTTTCGGACTTGGCCTGCCTTACCGCCGAAATGGAAATGGCCACCTGCTCCGGGTTGCTCAGGTGCAGCGGATTTTCCCTGGAAACGTCAAGCACGGCGGCGTCTGCACGAAGCACACTCCTGGCAACCTCCAGAATCTTCGGGAACAAGGTTTCCGGCTGGTCTTCGTCCAGAAGCGTCTTTACCACTTCCAGCATCTTTTCGGTGGCGACCATAGATTCAGTTTTCAAGAGCGACCTCATTCAAGACTTTGATTTCCAGAAGGCGGAACCGGAAGATTCTCGAGGATTTCGTCTACAGGGACGTTTTCCGCAGGGTCTTTTCCCTCGGGAGATTCCCTTGCAGAGTCCAAATCCATGCTTCTGGACTGTTCCAATAGCATTGCCCCCGTGGCGTCGATGTCGGTACTTTTCGTGCCAAAAACAAGCCACAGGGCTACCACCAACAATATAAGTACACAAACCGCAAATGCAAAGATTTTGCGAGGGCTGATTTTGCCGGAGGGTTTCAAAACCGCATAAGGCAAATCACACTTTTCACCCGTCGGGACTTTTTCTCCCGCTTTTCGGATTTCCAGTTGCGAAACAAAGCCCTGGATCATATTCGAAAGAAGAATCTCACCCCCGGAAACCTTGTTCAGCGCAATCTCCAAATTTTCGTCCAGTTCGTCGAAATCTTCAAAGCGGTTTTCCGGATCGGCGGCCAGCATGCCGTTCCACAGAGGTTCCAACGCACTTATTTCCTGGGCGGAAAAATAGTCTTTCACGTACAGCGTTTCAGCAATTCCTAAACCTGTCAAAGTGGAACTTCTGGAGGCGAACTCCTCGAAGTCCCGTGCAACAATCAGGTCCACCCCGACAATCCAGCGGTACAGCAACAGTCCCAAACCGAACATGTCGCTTTTTTCGGAGGGGGCCGCCCCCTGGAACCTTTCGGGAGCCGCGTAAGCCAAGGCCCCCGGCCCCACTATGCCAAAATCGATTGCCACAGGCTGCAGGTCCATGGAACTGTTGGACTCCACCACCGTAAACACAACATTGGAAGGAGACAAGTCCCCATGGGAGACGCCGCACTTTCTCAGGTCGCCCAGTGAGGAGGCAAGACGGCGCAAGGCATAGAGGGCCACAGGCAGGGGCATTCCCTGGATCTTGTCCGAAGAAACGCCCTCGATGTAGTCGTAGACAAGGTATGGCGTCGCATTTTCGCCGGCCCTGCGTACTCCATGTTCTCGAAGCCGGAAATGTCCTTCGTCCCTGGACTTTGCGACAGCCTCAAGGACCGAATCGTCGAAGGTGCATCCCGGCCTGTACCACTTTAATACAAAGTCCTTTTGAGCAATGGAAACCCTGTACACGTCCCCTTCGCCGCCGGAATGGAGCAGATGGCAATGCTCAACCTTGTCAAGCAGAGACGGGGAATCTAAAGGAGCGGGATTCATAGGCCTTCCGAGAGAAACTTTACCTTGAGGGAATCCTCGGCAACCTTGGTCCAATGCTCCAGCGCCCTGTCCTGGGGCAGCACATTATGGCCCATGGACCAGATGTCCCAGGCCGATTCCACATCGCCTTCGCCCCAGTAAATGTTGCCCAGGTTCAAGTAGGCCGAACCGAACTTAGGCTCCTTGGTCACCACGTACACAAATATGTTCTTGGCATCTTCGGTACGGCCCTGGCCAGCCAAAAGCAGGGCCTTCAGGTTGTAACTGAAAAAGTTCAGGCTATCAAGACCGATGGACTTGTCCAGCACGGGAATCACGTTGCTGTTGCCCCTCTGCATCATTGCACGGGCAAGGTAGAACAGGCAGGTGGAGTAGTTCGCGTCGATCTTTCCGCTGCGGTCCACCTTGGACAAAATCTCGAACTCCCGGGAAGCACGCTGCCATTTTTCAAAGGAGGAAAAATTCATTTTTTCTTCGCTTTCGGCGATGGCGTAATAGGAAAGGGCAAGGCCATAGCGGGCATCCCGATGGGCGGGGTCCTGGTCCAGAGCCTTGTTGAAGTTTTCTACGGCGCGTTCGTAGTCCCCGATTTGCAGGGCCTTGTTGCCCCGTGTCACATCGTCTTCCACGCAACCGCAAAAACACGTCATGACCACCAGGGCCACCACGTTCAAGAAGATTCTTGCGCCTTTTTCCAGGTTTTTACCCAAAACAATCTTCATACTTCCACAAAATAAATAAAAAAACGCTCATGAGCAAAACCACATGTCAAGTAAAACCTGGTTTTCAGCAGTCGGTAGTCGGTTATCGATATTTTAGCCGTCAGCAATGAGGTCGCTTCGTTTTTTTGGGCTCAAATGCAAAAAAAGAAATCCCCACCAGTCGGCGGGGAATCCTGAAATCGATTTCTGTAAGTAACCAGGGATTACTGTTCAATTTCACGCTGAGCAACCACATTGCCTTCGGCGTCAAGAGCGCGGAGGATGTTGTTGTCGCGCTGGAGAGTCAGGTTGGCCTTTTCGCCGGCAGCGGTGGTGATTTCAACAGCCATGGAACCGTCGGTGTTCTTGACAGCGGCGATTTCGTTGCCCTGGGCGTCCTTTTCATAGTAGGAATCGCCGGAGGCCAGCGGATTGGAGCCGGTCCAGAATTCTACAGTGTTGAGAACGAGACCATCGATCAACCAGAGGCTGACTTCGTAAACCGGGATAACCCAGAATGCAAAGTTGATGATGGAATTCATCCACTTGTTGCCGAAGGAACCGGCAAAGTCGTGAGCCTTCTTGAAGCAAGCGTTCTTACCATAGCAGCCGGTGAGAACAATCATGCTGGCACAAGCGAGAGTGATGATTGCTTTTTTCATTATATACTCCTTAAGGATTGAGGTGTCGCGTTCGCGACAGAGAAAAATATATATAAAAAAAAAGTTTTTCTGCAAGTTATGGGCACAAATTTTCAAGGCCTTTGATAGCCGTCACACAGGCACGGGATAGGCGAAATTTCTTTAATTCCTTAATTTTCAACCATTTATATCGATTATAGGCACCCTCGGCCTTGATTTTTCCTTCGATTTCGGCACCGTATAAAAAAATTCTTACAAAGGAACGTTCTCCCATGTCCAGAGCCCCGTAGTTTTCCGCACCCTTCAACTGCACGGAAAGGCAGTCAAAAAGATTCCTTTCCAGGGAATCCTCCGCAGTCTCCCCCTCTTCCACTTCAAAAACCGGGAATTCCCACGCTCCGCCATAATACCCCGTCTGATTGCGGCGGCACAGGAGCACACGCCCCTCACGCACTACGATTCCTGATACAGCGAACACGGAGCCTCCCAGTTGTTATGTGTTGGCATTTGTTAGGACTTTTTGGTCTTTGTTTTACTTTTTTTTGCTAAATTAGAAAATCGGGTTGTTTGAAGTTTATCAGTAAGCTTTTTTGAGGAGTTTTTGATGTCGGGAAATTGTAAAGTCGCCGTCATGGCTGTCGCCATCGCCGCAACGGTATCTTTGGCGGCAACAAAGCCCATGACCGTTTGGATCATGCCCAACGGAGCCTCTCCCCAAGAAACCCTGGAACAACGGCTGGACCTTTTCACCAAAAAGACCGGCATTCCCACCACGGTCCAGGTCCTGGACTGGGGCGAAGCCTGGAACCGCATATCCCTGGCCCTGGAAGGCAAGCAGGAAGCCCCCGACATTCTACAGTTGGGAACCACCTGGGTGCCCTACTTCGCCTCCCGTCACGAACTGAAGCCCCTGAACCCCTGGATCAAGGAAATCAAACCCGGACGTTTTGTCCCGGCAAGCTGGAACACCACCCACATCGACGGTGACAGCACCATTTATTCCGTTCCCTGGTTTATCGACGTCCGTTCCCTTCTGGGCAACAAGCGCATACTCAAGGAGCATGGGATTACCAAGGAATCCGTTTCCACCTACCGGGGTTTCGCAGATGCCATAAAAAAAATCGAAGGGGCCAGCGAAACTCTGGAAGACGGCACCAAGATTCATGGTTACGCCTTTCCCGGCAAAAGCGACTGGAACATTCCCCACAACTTCGCCCCCTGGGTCTGGAGCAACGGGGGATCTTTCATCAAGAAAGACGAAAACGGCAAGTGGCGTGCAGACATCCTTTCCGAAGAAACCATCCTGGGTATCGCCGCCTACCTGCATTTTGTAATCGACTCCCTGGTGCAGCCCGAGGTTCTACAGACCAACACCGCCCAAGTCGCCCAGCAGTTCAACAACGGGGAACTGGCATTCATCATCAATACTTCCGAAATCGTGATGCAGACCCGCTTTGACGGAACCGTAGGCGGGCTTTCCAACTCCCGGATTGGCACCGACAGCGTGGTGGTTCTGCCCATTCCACAGGGTTCCACCGGCAGTGTCAGTTTTATCGGAGGCAGCAACCTTGCCATTCCGGCAGGCAACAACCGCCCCGAAGCCATGGAACTGTTGCTTTTCTTGGTCAATGACGAAAACCAGAACGTCTACACCCGCCAAATCGGGCTGCTTCCTTCATCTAAAAAAGTACTGGCCAAATGGGCCAAGGACGAAGACTACAACCAGCTGGTCAAGGTCCTTGAGTCGGGCAACACCTACCCCACCATTCCCGAATGGGGCACCCTGGAGCAGTTGCTTGTATCCATGTTCAGTTCCGTCTGGGAGATGATGGAAATCCAGTCCCTCTACTCCGAAGAAAAACTCTACGAAATTTTCAGGCAGTACACCGTAGAAATCAACAAGGTGCTGAACTACCCGTCCACCAACATCATGACCGCCGCAGAATTCAAGGCCCTGTGGCAAAGGATTTTCGACGAAAAGATCCATGCAAACATCGCGACAAAGGCCAATAGCGACACCTCGGGAGACAAGGACGAGGTGGTCCGCAGCAACCTTTCCAGGGCACCATTCGTTTTTGCCTTCATGGTAATTCTCGGGTTCCTTTTCAACTTCCGCAAAAAGCGCAAACAATAATCAGGCTATAATCAAACAAAAATCCTCGGTAGACCATGAAAGACTCCGCCTTTGTTAATTTCTCCCGAAGCATCATCGTCAAGACCATACTTATCTTGACCATAGCCATGCCCCTCGTGGTATCTACCGGAGTGTACATCTACACCCAGAAGCAGACCCAGCTTATGCTGGAGTGGAGTTTCAACAACAACGCCGCCCAGTTGAGCCAGATTACCGCCACCGCAACCAACGAGATGAAGCAATTCGGCGACCGTCTTTCCCTTTTGGCAAAGACCTCCGAAATACAGAGCATGGACCCGACCATCGCCGCCAGTTACCTGAAAAGTTACAACATATCTACCCTTTTCATTTCTGGCGAGGGCATTTCCATTTACGACAGGCAGGGGCAACTTCTTTGCGACAATTCCATGGTCGGTATACCCAAGGAAACCCAGTACCCCGTCGATTTTTCCAGAATCACCCCCCACCGTCCCTACATCACCCCGTGGTTTAGAACCAACGACGATGCAGCCCCGGAAAGGATATTCGGGATCAACATTTCCAACAGAGCTACCGGCGACGGAAGCCTTGTGGCGACGTTCTCCCTCCGCAGGCTGTGGAGGAATTTCGCCGACTACAAGATCGGCAAGAACGGTTTTCTGGTGGCGGTCAACTCCCAGGGCGAAATTCTTTACCACCCGGACCTAAAGCAGTGGCTCACGGGAACCCACAAGATTTCGGAACTGGGCTTGGACAAAATCGACCCCAGGAACTTCGAGACAAAGGAACCCCAGTTCGTAAAACTCACGGACAAGAACCGCTACCTGGTCAACTACATGTACGACTCCAACTACGACTTCGGGGTATTCGCATTCCAGTCCAAGGGCGAAATCGACGAACTGGCCACATCCATCAAGCAGAGCAGTATAGCCATATTGATCGCGGCCCTCCTGATCATATTGGCCATTGCCGCCTGGATGTTCCTTAAACTTGGGCTTCCCCTGAACCGCCTCACCAACCACATCCGCCAGATTAGCGACGGAAACATCGACATCGAGCAAATCCAGGTGGGCCACAGCAAAGACGAAATCGGAACTCTGTCCAGGGCGTTCAACGTCATGCACAGCACCATACAACGCCAGATGAAGGAGTTGGAAAGCCACCGCAACATGCTGGAGCAGGAAGTCCAAGACCGCACCATGGAACTGGAAGAAGCCAACAAGAAACTGGACCTTATTTCAAGGACGGACGAACTGACGGGGCTCCCCAACCGTCGGGACATGAACAAGACCGTGGCCAACGAAATCGGGCGCTGCCAGCGCACACAGAAACCGTTCTGCTTCATATTCATCGACATCGACCACTTCAAGTCCATCAACGACACCTACGGCCACGCCTGCGGCGACGTTGTGCTGAAATCCGTTGCCCAGACTATCCGCAGCCTTTTGCGCAAGTACGATGTCTTTGCCCGCTACGGCGGCGAAGAGTTCCTGACGCTGTTGCCGGAAACGGACCTGGACGGCGCAGAGGTGGTGGCGGAACGTTTCCGCCGAAAAATCTCCACAATGTCGGTCCATTACGCAGGCTACACCATAAACGTCACCGTCACCTTGGGCGTAGCCCGCTTCGACCCCAGGCTAGGCGCCGACCGCAGCATTCAAATGGCGGACAAGGCCCTGTACCAGGGCAAGGAAGGAGGCCGCAACCAGGTGGTCGTCTGGAAACCGGAATGGGTTACCGAGGCGGACTACGAGGCCGCCGCCATCGAAATGGCCGAGGCAAAAAAGATCAGCGACACCCAGGCCATGCGCTCCATCAAGGGTAACGGCGAAAAACTGGAAGACGAAATATCCATTTCCTTCCAGGACGAAGCCAAATAAAAAAGTGACCCGCCGGCTACGCCGTGATTTAATTTGCAAAAAAAGCGCTCATAAAAAAAGCCCGCAACTTTCGTTGCGGACTTTTTTATCGGGATGACTGAATTCGAATCAGCGACCTCTTGAACCCCATTCAAGCGCTCT
>JABUUR010000338.1 GCA_021443065.1 Fibrobacter sp. | reverse complement strand
TCGACGGTGAACAAGATTGGGCTTTCGAACACGCAGCGTTTCTACTACCTGTTCAAGGCGACAGCGAATATGCTGGAGTCTAAGTGGCCGCTACCTGAGGTAACGCTCAACAAAATGACCGGATTCACTGCATATACTAGTGCATTGGGCTATCAAGGGTTCAAGGTTGCCGGTGCAAAGGATTGGATATTAAAGGATTCCATGGGCACATTCAGTAAACTGACTCAGGATGTGGATATGATGATGGCGGTGTCGGAGTTCCGCGATGCCTCGGGCAATCTTGTCAATGATTCAAGCAGTGCAATATTTGTATCAAAACAGCCAGATTTGTCCCTTGCTGAGGGGGACTACATTTGGAAATTCGTGGCGAATATTGAAAATATTGCTGACCCGAGCTCTTATGCCGATACATTGAATACATACGAGGTGCCTTTCCGCATAGATACAACTCGGCCTATATTTGATGTGCTGCCGGAGTTGGCGAGAATGAATCCTGATAGCGCTTTATTTGTCGCTAAATTCAAATGGATGGATTCTACCCTGAAAACGCCCGACATCCGTGCCATGCGCTGGACGTTGGAACGGGGTTCAGGTTCGCAAGCTAACGCAACATTTGCCCACGCTTGTGACTTTCGTTCACTTTATGAGGTGTCTGCGCCAGTCTTCTCTGTTGCCTGGAATGACAATTGCCGTGCCCAGGTCAAGAATTTGGGCGATGGCCTTTACCGGGTGAAGGCTTATGCGGTAGATTATGCTGTACCCGATAGCAATGCCTATGCGAAAATGAATACTCTTGTATCGGCTATTGCAGCAAGTCCGAATTATGTGCAGTCATCGCTATGGCCAACCGATGCGGCTTTCGTGAATGATACCACTGTCTACGCACTGTTTATGGTGGATACCCACGCTCCGACATTGGTGCTTGACAACTCAAAATCCGTATTCACCGCTACGGCAGATTCTCTATTGAAAGTCGTATATACGGTTCAGGATCGGAATTCTGGTTTAGACAGCATGCCTGTTACGATAGCGTGGGATTTTGTGCATGCTTCTGATACTTCAAAGGTGGACCATGCTGGCGATACTGTGTGGGTCAAGAACGGTTCTGCCTATGGCGAGTGGATGGAATATGCATCCATGCGTCTAGAAGATGGTGCCTATATACTCCGTGCCCGTGTGCGTGACGTAGCTGGCAACGAAGTCGTTTACAAAAATCTTGTAAACATTCGTGTCGATAAAACGGCCCCGTACATTGAGAGCATTGTAAGCAACGCCCTTGTATCACCCGATAGTGCAACACTCAAGGTGAACGAAAAGCTGGATGTACGGTCGAATAAGTTGGGTGTGGGTTGCAATTTCCGCGTTCTTGGTGGTGATGCCGATACTGCTTGGCGTACAGTTCCTAGGGATTCTGCGAACCAGTATGAAAAAACGTTCGCTCTACCGTCATCTACTATCGGTAAAACGCATGGCATGCGTTATCTAGAGGTTGCCTGTGAGGATATCGCCGGGAATACATCTTACCGTACAGATTTATTCCATGTTGGGGAACGTTATCCGACCATTACTTCTCCCGATAGCAAGGAAAATATTTCTGCGGATGTTGTGGCGATTACAGGCATGGCTCCACCATCGGGCGGGTCTGATTCTGAACACGCTATCTACCGTTTGCGCTATAGGAATATTGACGGCCTTGTTCCTGGGCATTCTGATTGGCAGATATCTCAGGCCTACGTTACCCAGGCTCTTCGCTCTTCGGATAGGCCGAACGTGTCCCGTGCGGCCCAGGTGAACGAGGGTGTGCTTGGCTATATCGATCGTCGAACGGCAGAAGGTGAAAAAATTGCCGGTACGTACGAAATTGAGCTTTCCTCCTGTACGGCGGATACGGCTTCTTGCCTTGCAGATAGCTCCCTTTGGCTTTCCGATACCATGAGTGTTTCCTTTGCTACTGTTTCTCATGGGTCTATTACGGGTAAACCCTCGGTGAATTTTGCGCTTCGCGTAAAGGATGCCTTGAACCCCGTTTCGATGACTGTGGGGAGGGATTCCTTGGAAGTGTCGCTCACGCTTTCGGGTGACTTTAGGAATGACTATTTAATCCGTCTCTATGCTGAAGGGGATGACCATGTTGGTATTTTCGAAAAGTCCGTTTCGAAGGTGTTCCGTAACCCCTACTATGGGCTTCCCGCCGATACTGCAAAGGCGAAGGGAGTTTGGTTCTATCAGGATTCCCTTGGCTATCATCTCAAGTGGAAGGGACTCCCTGATGGAGACACCCTCAAAGTTTCATTTGCATCAGGCAAGTTCGGAAACACTTGCGAGTCCGCTGCTGGTGGAGCAAGTTTAAGTAGTTGCATTGTACGCGCCTCGGCATTCAATTTTGCAAACCTGCCTACAGTGGTGCAAGTCTACCTTGAAGATTTTCCGGAATGGATTCCTCCTTCGTATGTGGATAGCGTTATGATGCTTGCGGGTGATTCC
Organism: Fibrobacter sp.; assembly: GCA_021443065.1. GTDB lineage: Bacteria > Fibrobacterota > Fibrobacteria > Fibrobacterales > Fibrobacteraceae > Fibrobacter. The sequence goes on along the minus strand of JABUUR010000338.1, from coordinate 8,108 downwards.
GGTCATGTTTTGATGACCGCAGAGGCCGCCTTCCAAGTTATTTTAGCGCGTAATTACGCTGATACGACAAAGGTTAAGGTTCCCGTTTACTTTGCAAGCAGTGCAAAAGACGGATTCTATTGGGGCAATCTTTCCAGTATTGGCAGCGATACTCTTGACCCCCTTGTGTTGGGTTGGACTGCTAATCCGCAGGCCTATGGGCTCAATTTCAAGTGGAATGGCCTTATGAGTGCTGATGGTTATCCAAGCGCCAATAATCTGAAAATATTTGCCGAAGTAACGGAGAATGTGTCCGAGAATCCATTTATTTATGTTGATTCTGCAGTCGTCTCTTTAAACAAGTCTCCCGTTGAAATTGTATTAGACAATAAATTGCCGGATTATATTGTACTGCAAAAAGATTCGTCAAGTATTAATTACGACGATTCTACGCAGGGAAAGATTGACTTTAAACTTGGCTCCATGAATGTTTATTATGGCATCAAGAACCAGGATGCTCATGTGGGAATTTCTATATGGCGGGGATCAACGCTTGTTGCTGTGTTACAGGATAGTACAACCCTTGTACGAGCCAAGTCAGCGGATTCTGCATACCAGATAAAATGGGATGGAAAGAATGCGAACGGAAACGCTTCGTTGAGTGAAGGAACATACAAGGTAAGAATTACCGCAACTCAGCTTGATGGCAAGAAAGCTACACCCAGGGAAGCTACATTCCGGGTGATGACGGCGAAGAACATTTATGATATGACGCCTAAGGATCCGAAGGATACTACGGGAGTGGTTCCTGCCGTGTATGTTGCTGAGGCTTACCTTGATTCAACAGGTGTATTCCGCTATGAGCCTACGGCGGATTATCGGATAAATGCACGTTTGCATGGCTACTACCTGGCTAATAGCAACCTTCAAGATAATGGGATATTGCTTTCTGGAACTGTTTCTGGGACCCAGGAGATAATTGGCTATGAGCCCAAGCGCTTTAGCCTAGCTCTTAAGAGACACAGGAAGGAATTGGATTTGGTTGTCCTACAGCGCCTGCATAATAAGACGACAAGTATTGATTGTGGGTATGTCTGGGATTTTTGGGAAGATATTTGGCATGATGGTAAATGTGAACATACCCATTATGATCGTGATTCTATATTTTTCGAAATCATGACGTTTAATGAATTGACAAGGAGTCAGTTGCGTCAGGTTCACTTCAGCTATAGTAAAAACGGATTTAGTGGAATTTCCGATAATTCTTACTTGGATATTGTTGCTTGCACAAGATCTACTTGGGAAAGAAATATCTCATTCAAGACAAAATACGAAGTGAGCGATTTTGAAAAGGCTAAGGGTGTTTGCGAATGGACTCTGAAGAATGCGATGGGTTCAAATGATTATTTCAAGTTCCCGACACCTGCAGACAAGCCTTCTTCTGGAAATGTCGTGACCAAGACTTATCCAAAGTCCAAAGTCAATGTGGGTTGCGATACTATAATGGATGGGAAATACCTGAAGGGATCTTGTATGTATGGCCAAGATTCGACAACGGATGGATATAATCCGAATAAGAATCTGTTTGAGGTGTCTTTTATCAGTGCAGATAGTGGTCGTTACTTTGTTAACAAGACGACGGTTAATGACTATGATGATAGTAAATATTGGACAGAAATTAAATACCAATTGAAGCTTACAATTCCAGATGACTATTGGGATGCCCCCATTGGTATGGATAACTTGGTAAATCGTACCATACGTTTTGACCATGCGAATAAGACGATCTTTGCCAAGAATGCTTCTTCATCGGATGGTTACTTGGCTGCGATGGACAGCCTGGCCAGAGTGAAGAATGATGTGTCCCTTCGCTGGATGAATTCTTATCATGACGGTTCTGCTTTTGTCTTTGACAAGACTTATGGCTTGCTGACCCCGTTTGAAACGCAGCGTTTGCACTTCTTCCCTGCAGGTGTATTCGAAGGTGGTCTTAATATGTTTTTGTTTGCCGATGAGGACCGCATGCATGCGCAGGATGCCCGGTTTGAAATGAAATTCTATGGAGGGGAATCCTCGCAGGATTACTTTGTGGCTAAGACTATTGGATTACCAGCTTCGGACGAAAGTGTTGTCGACTGTAATTATGATACATTGACAAATGTCCTGTTGGGGATGGGTGGCGAGAAACATTGTCAGATTGATCATGACAGTAAAACACCCAATATCAAGAGCACTCCGTATTTTTCAAAAAACTCCAATGTTGAGTTCTTTGTCGGCCGTAACATGCTCTGGAGTGCAGAGCCTCATCGAGATACCATTGTTTACCCGGCTGGCGCGAATTGGCGTGACACTTTGAAGAAAGGGTGCAAAACAGTTGGCCAAGACTGGAAATTTGCGGAAAATGGATCGAATCCTTGCTATAAGTATTATGACTTTGGATCCAGGGTACATTATTATTTTGCTGATTATGTGGACTCGGTATGGGTCAAGGAAATCCTGCGTACTACGAACGGCTCGGTTTCGCCAGACAGTATAATCGCCAATCTGGCCAATTCTCCCTGGGAGGTTTATAAAGATCCCTTACCGTTCTCATTTGTACGGAATGTCGATTCGTCTAGGATTGGCTCAAATGATGTAGGCTCGGGTCTCAATGTAATGCTGGACCCGGATATGTACGACGCAACAGAACATCGATTCTTTGCCCCTCTGGACTCGGTGCGCCTTATAAACAGTCAACTTGTTGGCGGCGGTGTTAATGCTCGTATAGACAGTATTTGGACAACAAAATATCTCAGTGTGATCTCCTTTAGTGATGATAACGATACTCTCTACGCCAAGGCATCTCCGTATACGAAGAGTGTTACGTACCGCAAAAGCGAGGACTTGTTTGCGAAGCCTCTTGTACGTCCCCTGTACGACACCATACCCTTCTCTCGTTTGTATACTAGGCCTGCATGGGGTCGTGAGGTTGTACTGGATTCTGCGAGGCTTGTTCAGCTTGATGGATTGGAACACACGCACTTTAACCTAAATGCAACACCAAAGGATTCTACTGCGCTTTATGTTGGCTTCAAGAGTGCTGATTCTATTCCGTTCCATCGTATAAATGAATTTGTAGAGTTGTATGCGTATTTAGATACCAATAAGGTGTATAGCCTTTCTTATCTAAACGACAGTTCATTCTACAGTATCAATGACTCCATCAAGAGTAAGATCAAAGGGTGGAGGAGCTTGGGTTGGTTTAATGTAAACAAACTTCAGGGGAATACGACATTCCTGCTTACGTGGGGTGATAATAGTGAGGCCTCGTATAACTTTAGCAAATTCGATATGGCTATAGGTGCAAGAGCTACTACAACTGGATCTACGACGGTGCAGTCACCGCTTGGTGAGCTAACTGTGACCTTTAGCAAGAATTCGTTGAATGAAGAAAAAAATGTTACTGTACGAACCATAGATGCCAAAAACTACCCGTTTGAAGTATTTAACAACCTCGCCTTGAATGGCCCCATCATGGAAGTGCTGCCTTCTATGACCTTTGAAAATCCGGCTGCTCTTCCGCGGGTGCAAATGCGTATTTCCAAGGAAGAGATGGAAGCTCTGCATACAACTCCCGAAACAATCAAGCTCTATAAGGTGGATTTCAATCAGAAGAAGTTTGTGCCATTGGAAGATGCTCTCTATGGGTATTTGGATGCTGACGGACGAGCCCTTTTGAATAACGGGTTTGCTTCGGATACAGTGGCGACATGTACTTCGGCTACAGATACACGTTGTTATAGCAGTAGTAAAGAATGGGCTTACCTGCTCATATCGGCTGTAACGAACTCGTTCTCTGTGTTTACGGTACTTGATTCTGCTATCGCAGAAACCCCGAATTTCTCCATTGAGGTTATTCCTGAGGTTGCCGAAGTTGAGGACCGCCATGTCCGTGTCTTCGGAATTAACCACTACAACCTTTATGTAGATAATGATGCTGTGTGGGCTGACAGGAGTGATTCTACGCCACCGGAACTTCTCCCATTTACCGCAGACACGAGTGGCCTCGCTCTTGTGAAATTGCCAGCACGTGGTGGTGCTCTTGACACAAGCTACCTATTTGTTGTTGCTCTTTCGGAACCGGATTCCTCAGGTCAGAGTTATGAACTTTCTTCCGCTCCGGCAGTTGCCCGTGCAATAACCGTAAATACGGAATTTGCATGTCATGTACCGCAGGACTCTCTCTGGTTAGGACTTGATAATGGTTACCTTGCGTATGCGGCAGGATGTACGCATCCTGGTTATGGCATCGTATCTCTTTATGCAGACGAGAAAGTTCTGGTTGAATTCCGCGGCAGTATCCCTGATACGCTAATATACGATGGGGTCCGTAAAGCGGGCGGATCTGGTATCGGGAAGATTCCGGCAGGAATATATGAGTCTAGATATTTAGGCGTGTCTGCGTTGGGTATGAACCGACAGCTCGCCGGCCCGCTCGTATATACGGATTCGGCTCGCCCGGTTATCGACTCTTTCATGGTCGTCGAGGAGTCGGACGTACTTGACCGTATGTTCCGTGTGAAGGCAATTCTTTCTGATTCCGAATCGGGGATTGCCCGAGTGAAGGTTTCCCCCGTGCTTGGCGGCAAGGAATTACCGACCATAGAGTCGCTTCCCGACAGCAACGGGCTTGTAGAAATTGCCGTAAGAGTTACCCGCAAGCAGCTGACGGATTGCTCGGGCTGCAGGCTCACGCTTACGTTCCGTGCCGAGGACTATGGACACAACCATAGTACACGGGAATACTATTCCGACGCATTGCTGCCGTTCCCAGCTGAGCTGGCGCTTTGGTACCCCGCATACGAAGGCTCCGGAAAAATTGCTCATGAGTACATGCAGGGCCATGACCTTGGTTTGACGAATGTGAAGGAGCCGTGGGGGAGCGATGTAGGCCTGTACTTCAAGAACACGCAAGATAACGCTCAAGGTGTGGGTGAGGTCAGAGATTTGAAAGCTTCGTCGTCCTACACGTTTGAGGCGCGAATCAAGCGCGGCAATGCTCCAGGAACCAAGAGTATCCTCGGCTTTATCTGCACGGGAGGCCTTGACATCCGTCTCTTCCAGGCGGGCAAGAAACTCATCCTCTCTGAAGGCGGCAATTCCTGGGAATCCGATTTCATCCTCCCCGAAGCCAAGTCCGGTTGGACCCATATCGCGGTGACGGTAGACTCCCTCGAGGCCAGGTTCTATGTTGCCGGTGAACTTGCCTCCGTTGTAGACATCTCCGCTAGCCCCGTCTCCGGGCTGGAACGTGAGTTTGACGGTGGAAAGTTCTATATGGGCAAACGAGATGATGTCTATTCGTACATAGGCAACGTGGCCGACATCCGAATGTATACCACGGCCCTGACCGCGGACCAGGTATATGCCCTATCACAATCGGTAACAGAGACCGACGATGAGGCTCACGTTATTGTAATTGCTTTGAACGATATGTCCGCTTCTAATGGTATGGAAAAGGAGTTCTCCTGCTCCGTGGCGGGCAACCGGTTCTTTACCGCGATTGATTCCGTAGCTTCAGTCTCGATCCCTGTAAATGTTGAATACACGGGTGAGTACGGCGTATTGCTGTATGTCCGTTCTGCAATGAAGTCTTCTGCTGAGATTGCGTTGGGTGAAAATGGAAGTCTTCGCCTGGGGACGGTCGCACTTTCGCCGGTTTGGCGCCCTGTATATGTAACAGGACTTCGTCTCGAATTGACAAACGGGCTCAGGAACCTCACGCTTCGCATTCCAGAAGGTGTCCAGTTGGGAGGCTTTGCACTCTCGACGACGGATGTGAGCCCGAGTTCAATCGCCTGGGGCACGACTACTGGCGTACCCACTGTTGCCGCTGCTCCTGCCAAGGTGAAGACTTACCTGTTGTATGAAGGTTTCCCGGAAACATCTACGCTCCGTCCGCGCATGCGCTTGGTGAACGTGTCTGATAAACGTATTGATGGGTTCTCCATTCGCTACTACTTCCGCGGAGAGGATCCGGCTCAGGCCCGTGTGCAGGCGTACTACCCGTGGAACGATTCTGTGTCGCTCTCTATCCATGCCGAGAGCTTCAACACGGGTTATGCGGAATGGAAGTTCCCCGATTCGTCGATTGCCGTCGGTGCGTCGCCGTTCAATGCACAGGGACCCCATTTCGGTATATTCAATCATGATTATACCTGGTGGAATGCCTACGACGATCCGTCTTACGAAGGGGTTAATGGAGCACCTGTGGATGCATCGGGCTTCTACGAGAATGCAGGCATTGTGGTGCTTGACAACGATATGAATCTTATCGGCGGTTCCTGCGTTGAGATGGAAGATGGCATATCTCCCAAGCCCGGGGCCAGGGCAATTGCCAAGGTCGCTCGTGACGATGTCCAGGCGACCGAGGTTTATGTCAAGCTCGAGAACACGGGCAACATGCCGCTGAACAAGGTGGACATACGCTACTATTTCCGCATGAACGACGGGATTGCACCGGTACTTGAAACGAACGATTCCTATAGATGGGTCTCGCTTGCCCTCGAAAGCATGGGTGATGGTCACTGGTATGTGAATGTCCATGCAGATTCCTCTACCAATACGGGTGTTACATGGGACAGGCCTGCTCATTTTACCCTGCATGCAAGGCAATGGGAAAATGTGTGGGACGGCTCCGACGACCCGAGTCGTGTGGGCCTCGGCGTTGAGTTTGCGGAAGCATCTGGCATATGTGTGTACGATGCTGAGGGGAACCTGCTGTATGGCAACGAACCAAAATGGCAGGAACCTGAAGATGGCGAGGGTGGTGTCCCTGTGGATTCAATGCCTGTCGTGGATTATGGCTATCAAGCACCGAATATTCCGGCAGTTCCTATTGTACGTACCGAGGATGGTCTTTTGGTCTCGTATGACGGCTATGCATACGTAGAACTGGATTTGGTGAGTGCCCTGGGCGTTCCTGTTTCCCATGTCTATAGAGGCAATATCACTCCGGGTGAACAGCTGATTCGCTTCGAATGGACGGGAATTGACATGAAGAATACGTTCTTGGTATTCAGGATCAATTCCGCCATCATGTCCACAAAACGTCTATCTTTGTTGTAAAAGGAAAGAAGTTATGAATAATAATCTTAAGATAATGATGATTGCCGCTGTGCTTGTTGCTCCTTCCTTTGCCCTTGACCTTGGTGCTGTATTCAGTAACCAGAAAAAAGCCGCCTTCCCGGATACGTGTGAAATGCACATGAAGACCACGGTCTTGCTTCCGGGAATGCAGACTCAGGTCGTGGAAACGGATGTTCTGACCGCAGGTGAATCAAAGTCCATAACCACCATCAAGTCGAGCATGATGCAGATGAAGATGGTAAAGAACGGAGACCACTTGAAGGTAATCGATCTCAAAACAGGTAAGACCATGCCTTCCCAGAACATTCCGGCGGAGAACCCTGCCGATGTGAACAAGCAGATGGGTTCGCCTGAAGACTACAATGCCCCTGTCAAGGAAGGTTCCCTGTGGAAAATAACGCCCAAGGATGCCTCGAAACCTACGCTTTACTATTCTACTAGTAAGAATCGCGTGATGAAGATGACGATGAATGTTGCCGCTGGAAATTTGGGCATGACAACCGCCGAGTCTGTCTTTGAGTACTGCGATAATTCCTGTTTGCTTCCAGGGACACTCAAAAAGGTGACAATTACGAGTCAACTCCCGACGGGTGGTGAATCCAAGGTCGTCGTCGATGTCACGAATGCCAAACAACGTAAGGCTTTGCCTAGTAGGATGTTTGATTTTGACTAAATAAGGAATCTCTCGGCGGATGGTTCCAAAGGTGGGGAATGTTTCCCCACCACCTAAAGGTGGCCATGTACACTAAGGCCAAGTGTCCAAAGGTCGCTTCAACCGCCTGACGGCGAAAAAAAGAGACACGCCGACGGATATGCCGAGGGGCTAGAATACAAAAAAGGCGAGCCTTTCGACCCGCCTTACTGATTATTATATACTGTTACATTGTCATCCTGGAGGATGCGTAGCATCCGATAGGATCCAGTGACTGATTACCGATAACTGATAACCGACAACCCCTTACCCCTGCTTGTAATCAGCGATCTGCTCGGCAGTGAGGTTC
>JABUUR010000515.1 GCA_021443065.1 Fibrobacter sp. | reverse complement strand
GCAAGTTCCTTTTTGGTGTAAACGGCCCCCGTGGGGTTGCAGGGGTTGTTCAGTAAAATCGCCTTGGTCTTTTCGGTGCAGGCGGCGGAGAGCTGTTCTGCGGTAATCTTGAACTTGGCATCCTTGGTAGCCTGGATAAAGACCGGGGTTCCGCCCAACCATTTTACAAGTTCAGGATAAGTCACCCAATAAGGTGCCGGAATGATGACTTCGTCGCCGGGATTGATCAACGCGGCGAGGGAATTGAAAACGGCGTGCTTTGCACCGCTGGTCATGACGATCTGTTCAGGCTTGTAGTCCAGGCCGTTTTCGTCCTTTAGTTTTTTTGCCACGGCCTTGCGCACTTCCATGATGCCTACGGGAGCGGTATAGCGGGTTTTTCCTTCGTCGATGGCCTTGCATGCTGCACTGCGGATGGGCTCCGGTGTCGGAAAATCCGGTTCGCCTGCCCCTAGGCTTACAACATCCCTGCCTTCTGCAATCATCTGCTTTGCCAAGGTGTCGATGGCCACGGTCAGGGAGGCCGCAATGTTCAATGTTCTAGTGGATAGATTTTTCATTTTGGAGTCGAGCCTTTTTGCGGAGCCTGTATTCGTCCAGGGAGCCGGCAATGAGGGGGTAAATGGTTAACTGTGAAACAAAAATACAAATCATGCCGATCAGCACAATCTGGCCTATGCTTTTGATCCCCGGGTGGGAAGAAAACGCCAGGGTAAGGCCTCCGATCAGCGAAGCCAACTGAGCAAACAGAACGGAGGAGAACTTTGTCTTTAGTACGGTCAAAGCGTTGCCCCCCTGTTTTTCGTAGTAGGAGGCCCACAGTTGCAACGAACCGTCGACGCTAGCCCCGATCAAAAGGACAAAGGCGATGGCGCTGTAGGCCGAAATCTTTATTCCGAAGAAATGAGTCAGCATGGTTACCCAACTCATGGCGAATATGGAAGGAAGCATGGTAAAAAAAGCGCGCGTTAATTTGTTGTAATAAAGCAGCAAAAGGGCCCACAGGATAATGGATCCTAGGATAATGGATTTATCGACGTTTGCCAAAATCATGTCGAGTACTGTTGCCCTTAGAATCGGCGTTCCGCAAACCTTGAACTTTTTGTCTTCGATGCCCTCGAACTGTTTTATCTGCTTGTCGATGCGGCGGCAAGTAAGACCGTTGTGTGGGGCTGCATTGGGGATGATAAACGCGAATACGCCGGAGTTTCCGTTTTTGTGGGAAAATTTGCGACGGATGTTTTCGGAAAGTTCAAAATCCTTGATGTCGTTTTCGTAGTTGTCCAGCATTTCCATGACTGCAGCGCTGTCGGCCGGGCTCAAGGAGCCTAGGATACCGTCGTCTACGTGCTGGTGGATTCTTTTAATTAAGTCCCGCTTGGTTTGGGATTCCTTGGGCAGAAACTGGTACTGGGTGTAAATGCGGCCCAGGTCCGGAATAGATTGTCTTTCTTGCAGGTGCCGGAAGTCTTCCATGATGTTGTCGTTGTAGGAAGAATCCGGCATCATCACGATGATGGGATCGTACGTGGAAAATCCCGTCTCGTGAATCAGGTCGAGAACCTCCTGCTTGTCGTGCTGGATTTCGGTTTTCTTGAAATCGTACAGGAAGGATAGATTCAGACCGCTGTAAATGAATCCGGCCAGGGAGGCCGTGCTGAGCACGATGATGATTGCCCAGTTGATCCTGTTGGGCAGGGGCTTGAATTCGTGTTGCACAAAGCGTATGGGGACTGCCACGTTGAACGCTTTGTGACGTTGCAGGAATTGGAGCAGCGCGGTGCATATCGTGGGGCAGATGCCCAAGTTCATCAAACTGCCGATAGCCCCGAGAACTCCGAATTCACGGAGTGCCGGCAGGGGTATCAAGACAAGGGAAATGTAGAGGCCCGCCATGATCAAGGCGGAGGCTGCGACCGTGGGACCAATGCCGAGAATGGCGCTTTCGGAACTGAGTGCAGGTCCCAGTTTTTTTTCACGTTCATGAAAATATCGGGTAAGTACATGGGTAATAATCTGGCAGGCCTGCCCCGGCAAAAGCAAACCTAGGGCCAGGGTAAACAGGCTTATTCTTCCGTACAGGAAATAGGCGAGGGCCATGGTGAATAGTACGGGCAGCGCAATGGGAATGGCGGAAATAACGATCAGTTGGGGCTGCTTGTAGAAATGGAGAATCAAAAGAATCAATAAGGCGAGAGCCGCAAAGCGCCCTGCCTGCTTTGCCTCGGGAAGTAGCATACGCCCTGTCTGGATGGAATCGAAAACTTTTCCCGTGTATAGAATCCGGATTTCTTTCCCGTTGCCTTTGTTTGCGTAATCCCTGGATTGCTTTTCCAGGTAGGCCTTGGACTTGTTGAACAAGGCCCGGTTGGCATTCAGGTCGGAAATGGAATGGGTGGGGTAGATGTCGATGACGCGAATCGTGCCGTTGGCGTTGGAAAAACTTTGCTGGAGGTTGCGGAAATAGGAATCTTCTATTTCTTGAATGAGGGTTACGGTATCCCTGTTGTTTTCTTCGACGGTGAGTTCCACGAACAGCGGGTTGTTCTTGAGAACCGTGGCCTCCTTCACGCTGTCAATGTGGTCGATGACCTTCGTCAAGTCCTTTTCGTCGGCGTACAGCAGGCGGTTTTTCTTGAAAAAATCAAAATCTGCGGTCCAGTCGATGAAATGGATCAGGGAGTCCTTTTCGAAGTCCTTGGCAAAACTTTCTGCAATTCGGAAGTTTGCCAAACTGTCGTCGGATTGCAGCACGATGGTCAGGCTCCCCAGACCCCCGAAAGCTTTTTCGATGTCTTCGAAGTCCTCTTGGGTGTCGCTGCCTTTAAGGGTGTCCTGCAACTGGATTTCCCACCTCAGGTTTTCGATGGGATAAACGCATAAAATCGCCAATATGGCAAAAATGACGATAATTACCCTTGGAAACTGGGCAATTCCCTTGATGATTTTTGCGAAAAGCGAAAACATACACCTAATATAATTATATTAGATAGGGAATGTTTACAAAAAGGGTAAAGGTTGGCTTGTTTCGTGTAGTATGCGCGCTTGTGCTCGCGTGTTCTTCTTTGACCTTTGCCGACGACGAAAAGCCGGAAGAAAAAAATCGCTTTGCCGATTACATGATCTGGCCTTTCGAAAATATTATCCAGCCCTTGCTGAACGGATTGATTTACCCCATTGCAAAGCCTATCGACTATATCTTTTCCAATGGCGTGGTGGAAAAGTCCGTGGATTTGATAACCTTTGGTGTAGACAGAAACATCCTTATTTATCCCACTTTTAATTTCAAGCCGGGTGCCAGCACTTCCATCGGAGCGAATTTCCGCCAACGACGTTTTTTCTTTGACAAGGACTACGCTGTTTTCCAGATGAACTACTACGCCAATGGTGATTTTGATTTGTCTGCCAGATATACAAAGCACGCCATTTTTGGGACTCCTCTTTTTGGCGGTCTGAAATACGATTTGCATTTCAATCGAGACAATACTTTTGTTCTGCCAGAGACGAAAACAAAGTTTGCCCAGCCCGATTCTACGAAACGTATTACGGCAAGGCTTGGTGTTCCCTTGAATCGCACAGGAACCATGAACTTGGAACTGCAAGCGACTTTGCGGTTTAACGACGCTTCGTTGCCTGATTTGAACGACTCCATACTGGTGGATGACATTTACCCCATCGCAGACCGTGGGCTTTACCAAAAGGGGATTCAGGTTCCTGTAGAGTTTTCTTTTTTGTACGATGACCTGGACTACCCTTACGCACCCTCCAAGGGGACTCGCTTTGGGCTTAAGGCTATTTATGCTTTCGTAGACGACTACAAGGATCTAGATGAAAAATATGCTACGGAACCTTCTACGAAAAACCATGACTACCTTCGAACGGAACTTTTGTTCCAGCATTATTTTTTCCTGGGTTCTTCAAAACAATACATACTGAGTGTAAAAGAGGCTCGCCAAAACAGAAAGTTCTATACGGACTTTTCGTGGGACGAGGCCATGCGCATTTGGAAACCGGAGAATGTTATCAATACCTTGTTTGAACGCCGCGTGATTGCCACACAGTTCTTGTTGGTTGATATTTGGGAAATGGAAAGGGGCGGTGCCCCCTTCAATGCCTTTGTTTCCTTGAGTTCAAGGACGCCCTTACGTGGATATGGAAATTCCTGGACGACCCACCATTTGATGAGTTTCAGTTGCGAGTATCGCTGGCCCGTGGACCGCTTTGTGGATGGAGTGCTCTTTGACGAGTACGCGGTCATTGCACCGACCTTCGGTTCCTGGTTTACAAAGGGACGACTTTACAATTCCTGGGGATTCGGCGTGCGCGTTCGTCAGCCAAACTTGTATTTGTTTAGAGTCCAGTTGGGGTTCCATGGGCTGCATGGCGTAAACCTTGTGATTACCATCGCCCCGGAATTCAAGTAGCGCTTCACAGGGGAAGCTCCTCCTGGATGCCTTGACCTGCCGGGGAGTTTGCAGGCGGGGCTTTGTGGAACAACTTGTAGGCCGTGGGGGTGACTATTCTACCGCGAGGCGTGCGGGCCAGCAAACCCTTTTGTATTAGATAGGGCTCGTAGACTTCTTCCAGTGTGTCGGGTTCTTCGCCAAGGGCTGCGCTGATGGTCCCGAGACCCACGGGGCCGCCGTTGAACTTGTCCATGGCGATGGAAAGAATTTTACGGTCCATGGAATCCAGGCCCTCGCTGTCGATTCCCAACATATCCAGCGTTTTTTGCGCAGACTGCAAATCTATGACTCCGGTGCCTCGGACTTGCGCCACGTCACGGCAACGCCTTAGAACGCGGTTGGCGATTCTGGGCGTACCTCGGCAGCGGCCGCCTAAAAGCCTTGCCGCGTCTTCGTCGATTTCTACGTTGAGAATCTTTGCGCTGCGGGTGAGGATTTTTACGATGTCTTTTTCGTTGTACAGTTCCAGGCGGTACTGGAGGCCGAAGCGATCGCGGAGCGGACCCGTGAGAAGCCCGCTGCGGGTGGTGGCACCCACCAGGGTAAAATGCTTTAGGGGCAGATTTACGCTTCGGGCTGTGGGGCCGGAGTCCAGCATGATGTCGAGGCGGAAATCTTCCATGGCGGGGTAGAGGTATTCTTCTACCACGCGGCTGAGGCGGTGGATTTCGTCGATGAACAGGACGTCGTTTTCTTGCAGGCTCGTCAGAAGGCCTGCCAAGTCGCTTGCTTTTTCTAGGACGGGGCCGCTTGTAATGTGGATGTTGACCCCCATTTCCTTGGCGATGATGCTGGATAGCGTAGTCTTGCCCAAGCCTGGTGGCCCGCTGAAAAGGCAATGGTCCAGGGAATCGCCACGGTGTTTCGCCGCTTCGATGGCGATGGACAAACTTTCCTTGATGTCGTCCTGGCCGGTAAATTCTTCAAGTGAAGGAGGTCGCAGGGTGCGTTCCATTTCGCCTTCGTCGCCGGACCTCTTTTGAGGAGAAATAATGCGTTTTTCGTCCATGTGGGGTTCCTGGCTAGATGTATTTCAGTGCTTCTGGGATAAGTACGGCGGCATCTGCATGGTCGCCCAGGTTTTCGGCGGCCTTTGCCACGGCCTTTTCGGCGGCGGGATCCTTGACTCCGAGGGTGTGAAGTGCCAGCACCGCCTCCATCTTGGCCCCGGAGAGCTTGCCCATGGATGTAACTCCGCTTCCGTCAAGATTGCAAAGGCCTTGCAGCATGGTGGCCGCCTTGTCCTTCAAGGTGAGCACCATCTGTTCGCTGGTCTTTTTGCCTAAACCCTTGATTTTACTCAGGGCGGACTTGTTGTCGCTGGCGATCATGTTCAGCAAATCGGCGGGGGAGACACCGCAAAGGATCCGCTGTGCCATTTTTGGCCCGACGCCGTTGACATCTAGCAGCATGAGGAATGTGGATTTTTCGGTTGTGTCGGCAAATCCGAACAAGGTCATGGAGTCTTCGCGGACTACGAGATTTGTGTGCAGGGTGACTTCTGCACCAGCATCGGGCAGTTTTGCTGCAGTGTACGCAGAAATGTTTATGCCGTAGCCAACGCCGCTTACATCGACCACCACGAAGGTGGGGGCTTTATCGATTAGTGTGCCTCGGATGCGTTCTATCATGACCAAACCTATTTTAGACTAAACATTTGTTTACTGCACAAATATACACTTTTTGGTTAAGGTTGTCAAGGGGTGTTGCAAGAAATGGATTCTCTGTTCGCTGCGTCAAGGTTGAATAACTCTCAAGTAAGAACGAGAAATCCCCGATTTAATCGGGGATGACATCAATAAGAAAAATCTCCTGAAAACCTAAGGGAAAAAGCTTTCATTTTCTAAAACCGAATGGTGCAAGTCTAATGTACCATCCGTAATTTATTTTTTGATTTGTAAAGGGAACCTCCATCTGTAATCCCGTACTAAGTCGAATAAGTCCAAAATCTGCGGGTTTTACAATAAATTGAATGCCCAATTCTTCTGCTAAACCAAATTCATTGAATTTCCAACGATTATCTTTTTTGTATAGCCACCATTCAAATGTGTGGGATTCGGAAAGTTTCAAGGCGGTATGTCTAGTATGGAAAACTGTAAATGTCAGGCCGCCTGATGCCAACCATGGTACTGCGAATGCGGAAATTCCAAATGGCCAAAGATCGGTAAAAAAGAGCATTGCCAAGGAAGTTCCTCCAATGGCAAGATTTTATCAAGTCTTATGTCAACTCTGGTCAGTGCAACGGTAAAAGCCAAACGTTCACTGCCTACCTCAAATGGCATGACATCAATGTCAAAACGGCCGACGGTGGAGTAACCAGCCTCGATAAAGTAGTAGTTGACATCTAAATTGCTAAAACCATGGGCAAACAAGGGACATGCAAAAAACAACGCCAATGTGATTACTTTTGTTCTCATGTCAAAATGTAATCCTTTTCCAGCTTAGTTGATGGTTACTTCGCTTCGTGCTTGCTCATGCAGTGGAGACTACCGCCTTCTTCGATGACGGTACGGCAGTCGATTCCTATGACCTTGAGCTTCGGGAATACGCTTTCGAAGTACTTCTGGGCGATAGAATCCTTGGGGCTCTTGTACTTGGGAAAAATCAGGCCGCCGTTGACGTGGATGTAGTTCATGTAGCTTGCCGGAAGGATCTGTCCGTCTTCAAGGACCCGCTGGGGAGGCAGTGGCAGGCAATCCACCTGGGCCTTTTTGCCGTAGTGGGCCTTCAGAAATTCCTCGATAAGGAATTTCGCCTCTGCAAGAATCGGGGTGTTGGGACTTTTCTTGCTTTCTTCCCGGCATACGACGACGCGGCTGGGGGAGACAAAGCGGGCGACATTGTCGATATGGCCGTCGGTGTGGTCGCCGTGGAGGCCGTGGGGCAGTACCAGCAGGGACTTGAGACCGAAGGCATTGCACAGCGCCTTGATGACCTTGGAAAGGTCTTTTTCCGCGTTGCGGTTCTTGCCCACAAGGCAATCCAGGGTGGTGATGCCCAGGCCGTCGCCGTTGACTTCGATGGCTCCGCCCTCGAAAATGTAGGGGACGCTCTTTTCCATCTTGTAGCCGAAGGCGTCCGCGATGGTGGCGGGTATGGCGTTGTCATGATTCCAAGGAGGGAACTTGGCTCCCCAGGCGTTGAACTGCGTTTCGGAGACGACGGTCTTGTCGCCCTTTTTCATGAAGAAGGGGCCGTAGTCCCGGATCCAGATGTCGTTGGTCTTTAAGAAAATGACGCTGACCGGGAAGGGGCGGTCTGCCAGGGCGAACTTTTCTTCGAAGGTCAAAAAATTCTTGGAAGGGACCAGCAGGTTTACCGGCTGGAACTCACTGATGGTGCGGACGAGATCGATGTAGAACTTGCGGATTTTTTCGCCCCGCTCGCCGTACCAGTTCTTTTTGTTGTGTGGAAATGCGAGCCACGTGGCCGCCTGTTCTTCCCATTCTGCCGGATATCTAACTGCCATATTCAAATCCTTCGAAATAAAGTTAAGATTCATCTGCACAATCTTGCGTAAGAGAAAGCCTCTTTATTTATCACACGAATTTCTTCGCATCTAACGATGCTCACGATTTTTTATGATAAAATTTAATCTTCGCACCAGATTTTGAGAATGTCGCCGTAGAGGTCTACGCGGCGGTCCCTGAAGTGGGGCCACCAGCGGCGATTGAATTCGGTCTCGCCCAGGTCGATTTCTACGATGGATGCACCCAGAAAATCGCTGTCGCATTTGTTGACGAGGTAACCGTCGGGGGCGGCAACAAAGCTTGTTCCCCAGAAGGTCAGATCCCCTTCGGTGCCGATTCTGTTGGCGCTGAGCACAAAGGTGCGGTTGGCGATGGCGTGGCCCCGCATTACGGTAATCCAGCTGTCCTGCTGGCGAGGGTAAAGCTCGGCGGGTTCGGATTTCATCCAGCCGATGGCGGTGGGGTACACAAGCAGGTCTGCGCCCTTGAGGCTCATGATGCGGGCTGCCTCGGGAAACCACTGGTCCCAGCAAATGAGCACGCCGATTTTACCTGCGGAGGTCTTGATAGGTTCAAAGCCCGTGTCGCCGGGGATAAAGTAGTATTTTTCGTAAAAGGCCGGGTCGTCGGGAATGTGGCTCTTGCGGTAAAGCCCTGCGATGCTCCCGTCACGTTCGAAGACGAAGGCGGAGTTGTGATAAATGCCCCGGGAGCGTTTTTCGAAGAAGGGGAAAACCACCACCGCGTTCAACTCTTTTGCGATGGCCCGCCATTCCTTGACCAGAACATCGTCTTTTTCGATGGCCATGTCAAAAAAATCCGCATTTTCCTCGAAAGGGAAATAGGGGGTGTGGAACATCTCCGGGAGAACCAGGATGTCTATGCCCTGGCCCTTCAGCTTTAATGCCTCGGACTTGTACCATTCGTTGTTGGACTTTGTGTCGCCAGTCCATTTGCCCTGGAGGGTTGCTGTCTTGATTTTCTTCATACAAATAAATATAGAAAACACCTTGTTGGGTTATCTCAGGGAGTCCCGTACAAAGCCCCCGTCGGGCAAACCTTCCAGGATTTCAAAAGCGCTGGACCCGATGACGGCACCGTTCTTGTAGGCGGTCTCCACGCGGTACTTGCCCGGAGGTGCGTTTTTCTTTTTGGAGTAAATCCTGAAACCGGATTCCCGGCCTCCGTTCATGACCATTCGGCCGGAGGAAATTTTATCTGTTAGTTTGTACTTACCGGTGGAGGGTTCCTGGTAGTACCAGCGGAATTCCAGACCCGCCTTGAGTTTGGCGGGGGCGAATACGGAAGAGAGGAAATAGACTTCGTTGCCTTCGATCTTGTGGACCGTCGGCTGGCTGAACTTTAAACGCTGCAGGAGGGTGGGGGAGTCTATGTCGCAGGAATAGCTGGCCTTGTCGAAATTCTGGCAGACCATCTGCTGCTTGAGAACGAGGGGTACCGGGGGCACCCAGTTCATAAGGTAGGCTACCGTCAAAAGGATGGTGATGAGGGAGGGAATGACTAGCATACGCTTAGGACGGCGTGCGATTTTCCAAATCAAGAAACTGATGCCAAAGGAAATGACCGTGCTGAGGAAAAACCACCTGAAGCCGATTCCGTGGACGATGTAGGGAATGGTGAAATTCATGACCATGGTGCCCAGAAGGCAGAAAAGCGAAAGGTTCAATGCAAAACTTTCGTAGCGCTTTTGGAGAAATTCGTTGCCTACCAGAAGGCCTGCCAGGAGAATGACCAAGATGAAGGAGGCCAGGGAGCCGCTGCTCTTGAAGTAGCACACCACCAGGGCGCTGAACATGCCTCCGAAGAAAAACTGGAGAACCCAGGTGAACCGGTCTTTCCACACGTCGCTCCATTCACGATTCAGCAACTTGTCTCGCGCGGCGATGGCATTGCGGGCGATGAACTTACGCTGCGGTTTTTCGTCGAGGGTGGATATGCCGATTTTTGGGGAAATGGCATCGGTGGTGGTGAGTCTTGCCGACAAAAGGATGATAAAAACCAGGGCACCGGCATAATAGGCCACCAGAAATGCCAAGTCGGAATCGTTGATGGACATCCCCAGGGTGATGGAGTCCCAGGCGAAACCGCCCAAAAAGGCTACTGCCGGGATGAATTTCTCGATTTTTTGAACTGCAGGCTTTGCACGAAGGTTGTCTATGAATTCCATGGCAATAAAATACAAAATTTGCTATCTTTTAGCGCGCAAAAAATGACATCCAAATGGATTATGAATGATTTATTGTTCATTTGGAGTCAAAGGACTGTTATGAAACTTTCGAAGTATTTCTACGTTACGCTCCGTGAAACGCCCAGCGATGCCACCATGCCCAGCCACATTTTCTTGATGCGCGGCGGCTACATCAAACCGGTTTCTACGGGTATCTACTCCATGATGCCCATGGGTTTTCGCGTCATCCAGAAAATCACGAACATCGTCCGCGAAGAAATGAACAAGATCGGCGGTATCGAGGTGGACCTTCCGGTGGTGCAGACCGCGGACCTGTGGAGCGAATCGGGCCGTTACCAGGCCATCGGCGAAGAACTCCTGCGCTTCAAGGACCGCAATAACCACAACATGGTGCTGGCCATGACCCACGAGGAGGCCATGACGGACATGGCCCGTTACGTGCTGAACAGTTACAAGCAGTTGCCTTTCATGCTGTACCAGTTCAAGACCAAGTACCGCGACGAGGCCCG
>JABUUR010000464.1 GCA_021443065.1 Fibrobacter sp. | reverse complement strand
GAATGACGCAGCGGGACACGAAGTGTCAAGCGCTAAGAAATGCTTCATCCCGGGCTTGACCCGGGATCCCCCAGCATCATATAATCCATTGCGTCATTTCTGCTGTCGGCTGAAATTGCCTCAGCATTTTGCAGGCGTCTCAAAAAATTATATATTATGGGTATGCGATATGGTGAATTATCTTTCTTCCAGAGCGGCGTAGCCGTTCCTCTTTTTAGTCTTTACAGCAAGCAGAGCATAGGCATTGGCGAATATCTTGACTTGATTCCTTTTGCCCGTTGGGCCCAGTTCTGCGATTTCAATATTATCCAGTTGTTGCCGGTGAACGACACGGGGGCCGAATCCAGCCCCTACAGTGCTCGCAGCGCCTTTGCCCTGAATCCGGTGTTCATCAATATCCAGTCCGTGGAAGGATCCTCTGAATTTGCCCTGGATATAGAGTCCGCCAAGGCTGAATTCGACAGGCTCGGAAAAATCGACTACTACAAGATTTCCTCCTGGAAACGACACATCCTCCGCCAGATTTTTGACAACAGTTACGATTCCATCAAAAAAGACGAAATACTTTCCCGATGGATCGAAGAAAACAAGTGGGCGAAGCCTTACTGCATTTATTGTACCCTCAAGGCGAAAAATAACGAAGCCAGTTGGAAGGATTGGCCGGAATACCGCGATCCCGACGAAAAGGAATTGGAGAAACTTTGGAAAAAGTTTGCCAAGGATTGCCTGTTCCAGGCATGGATGCAGTGCGTTGCCGAAATGCAGTTCAAGTCTGCGGTAGAGGAAATTTCCAAGCTGGGTCTTCGTCTCAAGGGTGACATTCCGATCCTGATCAACGAGGACAGTGCCGACGTATGGTCCGAGCGCAAGTATTTCTCCCTGGACGACCGTGCCGGTGCTCCTCCCGATATGTTCAGTTACAGCGGCCAAAACTGGGGTTTCCCTACTTACCGCTGGGATGTGTTGGAACAGGACAACTTTACCTGGTGGCGTAAACGTTTGGCCCAGGCCAGCAAGTTTTACCACGCCTACCGCATCGACCATGTGCTTGGATTTTTCCGCATCTGGTCCATTCCGCAAAAGGAAGTCACCGGCATCATGGGGCGGTTCAATCCTTGCGTGCCCTTGACCAAGGCCGAACTTACCAATGCCGGGTTCATTCCCGAAACCTTGGAATACCTCCGCCGTCCCAACTATTCCGTGGACCAGCTTCGTTCATTCCTGGGCGACCAGACGGAACGATTGGTTTCTCTGTATTTCCAGAACCTGCCCAACGAATTCGACCGTTTCGTAATCAAGCCGGAATACGACTGCGAAAAGGCCATTACCGGCCTGGACGAACCCCAGGGGGCCAAGGACGGCCTGTTGAAGGTGTATTGGAATCGTGTATTTATCCCTTCCGGTGACGAAAACACTTTTTACCCCTTCTGGTACTGGTACAACCAGCCGGTGCTGTTTACGCTGCCGGAATACGAACAGAAAAAACTCCAGGAAATTCTCAGGAACAACGAGAATTGCCAGAATGGCCTGTGGGAAGCCAACGCCTTCAAACTGCTTTCCGTATTGGCCAACGAGACGGACATGCTGGTCTGTGCCGAAGACCTTGGTGCCGTGCCTCCCTGCGTACCTACGGTGCTGAACAAGTTGAACATCTTGTCCTTGCGCATTGAGCGCTGGGCCCGTAATTGGAATGTGCCTTATTCCCCTTACTACGACATGGAGGAATACCCGAGGCTTTCTGTTTGCACCACCAGCTGCCATGATACATCCACCCTGCGCGGCCTGTGGGAAGAACCTGATTTTGACAAGGAGCTTTACTGGTCCCATGCCCACCTGCAGGGGGCCGCTCCCCAGGAGATGACCCCCACCGTGGCCCGCACCTTGCTGTCCCACGTGTTCTCTTCCAACAGCATGTTCTGTATTTTGCCTGTGCAAGATTACTTTGCCCTTTCTGCGAACTTGTCCAAGGGGCCTGCCAGCGAAGAACGGGTGAACGTGCCGGGAACCGTTGGTGCCTCCAACTGGTGCTACAGGCTGCCTTGCTCCGTAGACGACTTGCTGGACTACTCTTCTCTCAGTTCCGATATCCGCAAACTGGTAGATGTCCGCAAGCGCCGCCCCATGTGGAAAATCTAAATCGAAAAATTGCTCCGGACGCGTTTCTGATATGAACGAAGTTTTTGCTCCAGCCTGGGTTAAGGACGCTGTTTTTTATCAGATTTTTCCTGACCGCTTTTGTCGCTCCCTGCGGTACAAGGCCGTAGGGCGCTTTGTGGATTGGGGTTCCAAGCCCACCCGCGAAAACATGTTCGGCGGCAATCTTACAGGAATTGCAGACAAACTAAACTACGTTGCGGACCTGGGCGTAAACGCTATTTACTTGTGCCCGATTTTCAAGAGCAATTCCAATCACCGCTACCATACGGTGGATTACTTCGAAATCGATCCGGTGTTGGGGACAATGACCGATTTTGACCGACTGGTAAAAAAGGCCCATAAGTTGGGGATTCGCATTGTTCTGGACGGTGTATTCAACCATTGCTCCCGCGGTTTCTTTCAGTTCAACAGCCTTATGGAACTGGGCAAGAATTCGCCCTACGCAGACTGGTTCCATGTAAAGGCGTGGCCCCTGCATGCCTACTCCGGCAAGCCCAATTACCAATGCTGGTGGAACATGCCTGCCCTTCCGAAGTTCAATACATCCAATCCGGATGTCCGCGAATACTTGATGAGGGTAGGCGAGTTCTGGATGAAACGGGGTATTGACGGCTGGCGTCTGGATGTGCCCAACGAAATCGATGATGACAGTTTTTGGCAGGAATTTCGCTGTCGGGTCAAGGCGGTCAATCCCCAGGCCTACATCGTAGGCGAAATTTGGGACGACCCCGCCCGCTGGCTTCAGGGGGACCAGTTCGACGGCGTCATGAACTACGTGTTCCGTAAGGCGGTCATGGCGTACCTCTTCGAGAATGAACCGATCTCTACGGAGGAGTTCTGCGTCCGCCTCCGGGGTGCGTTCCCCCAGTTCCGCTACAGTTCCCTGGGGCAGAGGCCTGCGGGCGACATCCCCATGAACCTGCTGGGGAGTCACGACACCAGCCGCTTGAAGAGCCAGCCTTGCTCCGACGAGGCCCGCGTGCGCCTCGCCATGGCCCTCATGTTCTTTATGCCGGGCGCCCCCTGCATCTACTACGGCGACGAACTGGGCATGGAAGGGGGCAAGGACCCCGACAACCGACGTACGATTCCCTGGGAAAAGCTCAAGGAAATGCAGAAAAATCCCGTTTACGACTGGATTTGCGACCTTATAGCCTTGCGAAAGCAGGAACCTGCCCTGAGGCATGGTTCCCTCGCCGTAGAAAACCGGGAGGACGGCTTTGCCATCGTCCGCTCCCTGGACGGTAGGATAGTGAAATTGGACGTGTATTGGGCCCCTGGGGCGATTTCCCCCTGTTTTGCAATTTCAAAGCGGTAACAGAGCCGTAACTTTACTATCTTTGCGCCCAACTAGATAATAGTGCCTTATGATTTGGCGGCTAGGTCGAAAGGCTTTTTCGCCAAGGATATCGTAATATTAAGGGATTACAAATGAACAAGAACAAATTCGGTTTGCGAGAAATCATCATTCTTCTCGTCATTATCCTTTCCGCTTACACGGTCTGGCCCTCTATCCAGGTCCATTCCAAGACTGGTGAAGCAAAGAAAACCTTCCTCAAGGAAAATCCGAAACTGGGCTCGAGGTCCATCAATTTCGGTTTGGACTTGGCCGGTGGTACCAGCCTTACTCTTCAGATCGACAAGTCTAACCTTAAGAACGAAGACGTGAAGGACATCCAGGAAGAGTCCCTGGAAATCATCCGTAACCGCGTTGACCAGTTCGGCCTTTCCGAACCCCAGATTTCTCCCAGCGGTGACGACCGTATCTTGGTTGAACTGGCAGGTGTGGATGACTCCACCGCAAAGGAACTGGTGGGTTCTACAGCCAAGCTGGAGTTCAAGATTCTCGCCGAATCTGAAAAGTTCAACCAGATTGTCACCCTCATCGACCAGTACCTGACCCGTCAGACAACCGACATCGTGGCTAGCGATTCTGCTGCCTCCGATTCCGCCGCGGCTGCCGCAGCCCCTGCCGCAGATACCGCGAAGGCCCTCTCCGACGAAGAACTTCTCGGTGGTGCAACCAAGGCTGCCCAGGCCGAGGTTAAGGATTCCGCAGCCGAAGTCAAGGCTGAACCGGCAAGCGAAGTTGGCGTTGCCCTTTCCGCCTACTACATGACCTTCGGTAACGGCGGCTTTATCGCCGAAGAAAACGTTGAAAAGGTCAAGAAGCTCCTGGAAACCGAAGGCGTGCAAAAGCTCGTTCCCCGCGATGTGGCTTTCGCTTTCGGTAGTGGCCTCGAACCGGTGCAGCGCGATTCCAAGATCAAGGCAAAGCGCCTTTACCTGCTGAAGCGCCGTGCAGAAATGGGCGGTGACGACGTGGTCGATGCCCGCCCCCACCGCGTAAGCGACGGCATGAGCGCAGGCGAAGTCGCCGTTAGCCTCAAGTTCGGTGGCGTCGGCCCCAAGAAGTTCTCTGCCGTTACCGCTGCAAACGTGGGCAAGCAGATGGCCATCGTCCTCGACAATCAGGTTATTTCCGCACCCCGCATTAACGAACGCATTCCCAACGGCGAAGCCCAGATTACCGGTCTCGACGACATGAAGGAAGCAAACCGCCTTGCAGTCGTTCTCCGTGCCGGCGCCCTCAAGGCTCCCATGAAGATTATCGAATCCCGTAGCGTCGGTGCAACCCTCGGTGAAGAAAACATTGTCCAGGGTTTCGGTTCCGGTGCCGTGGGCCTTGCCCTCTGCCTGGTGTTCATGGTGGCCTACTACCGTCTCGGCGGTTTCATTGCAAGCATCGGTATGATTATCAATACCCTGGTGACTGCCGCCGTGATGTCCGTGTTTAACGCTACCTTGACTCTGCCGGGTATCGCTGGCTTTATCTTGGTGCTGGGCATGTCCCTTGACGCCAACGTGATTATCTACGAACGTATCCGTGAAGAAATCAAGGCAGGCCTTACTGCCCGCGCCGCTGTGGCCAAGGGTTATGAACGTGCCTTCAGTGCCATCTTCGACTCCAACCTTACCACAGTTCTTACCGCACTTATCCTCTACAAGATCGGTACGGGTTCCGTGAAGGGTTTCGGCCTTACCTTGATGATTGGTATCATCACCTCCTTGTTCTGCGCCTTGACTGTTACCCGCGCCATTTTGGACTGGAAACTTTCCAAGCGCGACGCAACCACCCTGTCCATCGGTGGCGGCTTCAAGTTCTTGAACAATGCGAACCTGCCTATCATCCCTAACCGTGGCAAGTTCAGCCTTGTTTCTATCATCCTTATTGTGGTTAGCATCGGCAGTGTCGCCATCAAGGGCTTCGACTTCAGTATCGACTTTACTGGCGGTCAGGTCTACACGGTCCAGTACCAGGATAACGGCAAGCACGAAACCGACTTGAACAACGCCCTTTCCGACGCCGGGATTTCCGGTGCGAAGGTCCGTTCCTTGGGCGGTACCTCTGCCAACTCCTACCAGATCAGCATGAAGGCTGTGGAAGATCCTGAACTTGAAAACAAGATGGTTGCCGCCTTTGAAAAGTCCAACCAGAAGGTTGAAATCGTCGCCAAGGATAGCGTGGGTCCCACCATCGGTAAGGAACTTCGCTATAACGCCATCCTGTCCGTGATTCTTGCATGGATCGCCATCGGTCTCTATGTGTGGTTCCGCTTTGGTAAACTGGGCCTTGGCTTCGGTATCGGTGCTGTGGTGGGCCTTGTCCACGACTCCATCATCACCTTGGGCTTTATCTCCCTGTTCGGCCTTTCTTTCGACGGAGCCCTCATTGCGTCGCTTCTGACCATGATCGGTTACTCCGTGAACGACACCATCGTGGTGTTCGACCGCGTCCGTGAAAATACCGCAATATACGGCATGAGCAAGTTCGGTGAAACCGTGAACAATTCCATCAACCAGTGCTTCAGCCGTACCATGATTACGTCTGTCACCACCTTGTTTGTCTGCTTGGTGTTGGCCGTCATGGGCGGTTCCTCCATCCGCGACTTCGGCTTGGTGATGGTGTTCGGTATCCTCATCGGTACCTACTCCTCTGTATGCATCTGCTCTCCCTTTGTGCTCTGGTATTCCAAGCACTTCAAGAGCGGTGTATAGTCGCTTAATCATCAGGTAAAATTTTAAAGATTTTAAGGCTCGGGCTTGTCCCGGGCCTTTTTTCCTGGGAAAATTTTCTAATTTTGTCCTCGTTCGATCAAGGGGGCTCTATGCTCAAGAAGTACTATAAAATCGAATCAGGGCGCCTCGCTAGCGCCCCGAACGAAGACGTAGCCGATATCGTCATGATGGGTTCTCTTAGCCAGGAACAGCGAAGCGTTCTGGTCAAGGAATACGAGATTACTGAGCATACCATAGCATCCGCATTCGACTCGGACGAACTTTCCCGAATCGAGTACGACGACGACTTTACCACCATCGTGTTCAAGAAGCCCAAGAACTATTCTGCCAGCGACAATTTCCAGTTCCGTGTGGAGTCTTTCGGCATTTTCATCTTCAAGGACTGGGTGCTCCTGTTGACGGACTCGGAGTTTCCCATTCTCGACGAAAAACGTTTTTCCAAGATCGACAGTTTGAACACTTTTGTGCTTCGAGTCTTGAACTATGCGATTTTCCACTTCAACGAACACTTGAAGATCATCAACCGCATCAACGACGAACTTGAACAGAAATTGCGCACGGCCATGGAAAACAAGTACCTGCTTTCCATGTTCAGCCTGAACAAGGGCTTGATTTACTATGTGAGTGCCTTGAACAGCAACGATACCCTTCTTAAAAAACTACAGATCGGCCGCAGCATGAACTGGTCCGAGGCCGAACGTGAACTGCTGGACGACATTGTGATTGAAAACCGTCAGAGCCTCCAGCAGGCCGAAATCTACGCCAACATCTTGACGTCCATGATGGATGCCCGCGCAAGCGTCATCAGCAACAACGTGAATACGCTGATGAAAAACTTGACCATCGTGACCATTTCCATTTCGCTCCCGACGTTCTTCGCCAGTTTGTTCGGTATGAACGTCCGGCTGCCCTTCGGTATGAACGGCGATGCCAGTGGCGGAAGCGAACTTGCCTTCTGGATTATCATTGCGGTCTGTGTCTTGTCCGTGCTCGTCTTTATGAGCTTCTGGGGCAAGAGGAAGTAAGCCGTTCTTTCGTCTTAATAGGTCTTGCAATAGGGGATGTCATCAAAGCTTACGGCGACATCATTTTCCTTAAAGTGGAGCCTCAGCAGTTCATCGCTTTCCGAAAAAAGTTCGTCACCCTTCAGGAAGGAAATGACAATCTTGCAGAAACCTTTTTCGGGGATGACAACGCCATGCTTTCCTTTCAGGGTCAATGTTGTTTGGGTAAAGCCGCAAGAGAATCTGTATTCTTGCAGGTCTGCTTCGCCCGGCTCGATGTAAGCGGAGAATATGTTGTCTTGTTTCGAGGTCCAGGTGGGCTTGGCAACCACAGCTTCGCCGCCCAGGGTGATGCGCTGCTGGTAGCCTCCGCTGCAAAAGCCTACAGGCTGGCGGAATACGCCGATGATACCGGTTTTACTATTACCAGGCTCAAAGGTCTTTTTTTTGGATACGTTCAAGGATTGCGCGCAGCCGCCAAGCAAAACTGCTGCAAAAAGAATTGTTACGTTTTTTTTTACAAACATTTGTATTCTCCTATCGAGTTGGTCAAATGCGTTTTGCAGCCCTAGTTTCCGCGGCTATCCATGGCCGAGAACATTTGTACAATCTCGTCGGTGAACTGGCCTGCAGGTAGCGTCTGGGCTATTTCCAGAGCCTTTTCCAGGTGCTGCTGGGCGCAGGCCTTTGCCTTTTTAAAGACTTCCTTGGCGTTCATCAACTCGATGATCTTTTCGGGTACCCCGGCCTCGGAGGCTTGTTTCACCAGGGTTTCCATTTCGGAACGTTCTTCTGCATTGCAGGCTTCAAAATAGTAAAGCAGCGGCAGCGTTATTAATCCGTTGGAAAGGTCCGTAAACTTCGCCTTGTCCAGGTCCTTGCTGCCAAAGCCGTAGTCCAGCAGGTCGTCCACGATCTGGAAGGCGATGCCGAAATGGCTTCCCATCTGAGCGCAAAGGTCTGCCTGTTCCTTGGTAAATCCCGCCAGTACACCGCCGATACGTGCGG
The DNA here is from genome assembly GCA_021443065.1 of Fibrobacter sp. Classification (GTDB taxonomy): domain Bacteria; phylum Fibrobacterota; class Fibrobacteria; order Fibrobacterales; family Fibrobacteraceae; genus Fibrobacter. The sequence goes on along the minus strand of JABUUR010000464.1, from coordinate 2,406 downwards.
CCGCATCCAGAAGGGCAGCCGTCTTTCCGTCGATAATTCTGTCGTACATTTCAAAGGAAAGGTTCATATCGCCGGAGTGGTCCAGTTCCAGGATTTCACCGCTGATGAGTTTGTCGGCTGCGTCCGAGAGGACTACGGGAACGTCCCTGGATTCCTCGTTGATAACGCAGCGCATGGCCTGAGAAAGAACGTAGTCGCCGATGAGTACGGCAACCTGCGTGCCCCACTCCTTGTGGGCTGTCTTTTGGCCGCGGCGGATGTCCGTTCCGTCGATAATGTCGTCGTGGACCAGGCTTGCCAAATGCAAAAGTTCAATGCCTGCGCAGGCGTGGGCCACCCGGTTGGAATCCGGTTCAGTTTCGCCGCTTTTGGCAATCAGGCAAAGCAGGGTGGAACGAATGCGCTTGCCCTTGCGCTGGAACAGGGATTCCAGTCGTTCGGCAATGCCTGCCGGTGCTGCCTTGGCGACATCCATGATAACCTTCTCGGTCAACTCCAGTTGTTCTGCCACCAACTGGCGGGAATGGCTCAACACTGATTGAAAGTCGTCTTTGTTCGGAACCATGATTAGACATCCAGGTCGTTCAAGACCTTGTACGCGTTGGTTTCGATAAACTTGCGGCGCGGCTCAACATCTTCGCCCATGAGCATGCTGAAAATCTGGTCTGCAACCACGGCGTCTTCGACGTAGCACTGTTTCAAGAAACGGCGCTCGGGATCCATGGTGGTTTCGTACAACTGTTCGGGCGACATTTCGCCAAGACCTTTGAATCGAGTAATGGTCACGTTCTTCTTGTCTTCCAGTTTCGCCATGGCTTCTTCCTTGGCCTTTTCATCGAACAGGTACTGTTCCTTGAGGCCAACCTTCAGTTTGTACAGAGGGGGCATGGCCAGGTAAACGTGGCCGTTGTCGATCAACGGCCGCATGTAGCGGAAGAAGAAAGTCAAAAGCAAGGTCTGGATATGGGATCCGTCCACATCGGCATCGGTCATGATGACGATCTTGTTGTAGCGGAGCTTTTCCAGTTTGCATTCGGTACCCAGGCCGCAGCCGATGGCGTTCACCAGGTTCTGGATTTCTTCGGTGTCCAGAACGCGGTGGAGGCTTGCCTTTTCCACGTTGAGAATCTTTCCGCGGAGGGGGAGAATTGCCTGGAATTCCCGCTTACGGCCCTGCTTTGCAGAACCGCCTGCGGAGTCACCTTCCACGATGAACATTTCGCATTCCTTGGGGTCGCGGCTACTGCAGTCGGCAAGTTTACCCGGAAGGCCTCCGCTTTCCAGGACGTTCTTGCGACGCGCCAGGGTACGTGCCTTGTGGGCGGCCTCGCGAGCCTGGGCTGCAAAGTAGACCTTGTCCAAAATGACCTTCACCGCAGCCGGATTCTCCTGGAAGTATTCTTCCAGCTTGGCGCCGAATGCGCTAGCCACGTAGCCTGCGATCTCGGAGTTGCCCAGTTTGCGCTTGGTCTGGCCTTCAAACTGGGGCTGGGACACCTTGATGGCGATTACCGCGGTCAAACCTTCGCGGATGTCGTCGGCGGTAATGGAAATGTCTTTTTTAGCCTTGGGCATTTCGGTTGCGAACTTGGAAATCACGCGGGTGAGGGCGGTCTTGAAACCGGTCACGTGAGTGCCGCCGTCGTAGGTGTTCACGTTGTTCACAAAACTAAAGAAATTCTCCTGGTAGCCGTCGTTGTACCACATGGCTACTTCGAGAGGGTACTGTCCGTCGGGCATCACCAGGTGGATGGGCGCGTTGAACAGCGGGGTGCGATGTTCGTCCACGTAGCGCACGAACTCGGAAACGCCACCGGGGAAACAGAAGGTTTCGCTCTTCTTTTCTTCGTCTCGTTCATCGGTCAAGGTCAAGCGCAAACCACTCATCAAGAACGCCAGTTCGCGGAAACGGGTGGCCAGGGTATCGTAGACGTACACCGTTTCGCTGAAAATGGTATCGTCGGGATAGAATTCGATGGTGGTGCCCGTGTCGTTTACGTCGCAGGTGTCGATGTCCTTTTGAGGCCCGCAGGGAATGCCCTTGCTGAACTCCTGGGTAACGATTTTTCCTCCGCGACGTACGGTTACAATGTGCTTTTTGGAAAGGGCGTTCACGCAGCTGACACCCACGCCATGAAGCCCCGCAGACACCTTGTAGGAGTTGCTGTCGAACTTGCCGCCGGCATGGAGTTTGGTCATGACCACTTCGATGGTGCCTACCTTTTCCTTGGGGTGGATGTCCGTAGGAATGCCGCGTCCGTTGTCGGTAACGCGAATGCCGTTCCCCGGCAAAATGGAAATCTCGATATGGGTGCAGAAACCTGCCAAGGCTTCGTCAACGGAGTTGTCCACCACTTCCCATACCAGGTGGTGCAAACCGCGAATGTCGGTAGAGCCGATGTACAT
>JABUUR010000093.1 GCA_021443065.1 Fibrobacter sp. | reverse complement strand
AGCGGTGAGGTCGCTTCGCTCTGGGCTTCAGCAATAAAAACAGGTCAGCTTGTTTTTGCTGCATTCGGCCTGCGGGTCATTCGGGATAGAATCCAAGCGAGCCGAAAGGCTCGCTTTTTGTAATTTGGGCCGAATCATTCGACTTCGTATATCTTGGCGCTAGCGTTACTGACAGCTGGTTGTCTCAACTATAACCTTCGGGGATTTTCCAGGGAGATTTGTTTTTTATATTTTGCCTATGACCGCAGTCCTTCTGGATAATGTCTCTTTTCATTACGCCGGAGCCTCGACCGAGGCTCTTTCTCAAGTGAATCTTGAAATTCCCGAGGGGTCTTTCTTTGCTTTGCTTGGCCCCAATGGGGCGGGGAAGACTACGCTTTTGCGACTTCTTTGCGGTCGTTTTTCAAAGTTTGACGGTCGGCTGGAAGTTGCGGACTCTTTGCGGAATGAAAAGGGGTTTCTGGATTCCAGGGCCTACGGCATATTGCTGGAAAATCCCGGTGTCTACAATAGGCTTTCTATCGAAGAATACGTCGGCTATTTTGCAGGCTTTTACGGTGTAGGCGGGGAAGCTCTTCGGGAACGTTGCGCATCGCTTTCCAAGGCCTTGGAACTGCCGGACCTTTCTACAAGACTTTCGGCTCTTTCCCTGGGCAACCGCCAGAAGGTTCAAATCCTTCGCTCCCTGATTCACAAACCCAGGCTCTTGATTTTAGACGAGCCTGTGGCAAATCTCGATCCCATGTCCCGGGAAACTGTCTGGAACCTGATTTCGGAATGGCGAAAACAAGAGGGCGGCACTGCAATTGTCTGCTCCCATATTCTTGCAGAAATGGAGTCCGAGGCCACGGACTTTGCCATCATCGACCGCGGGAAAGTCCTGAAGCAGGGCCGGGTGAAGGATCTTGCAGTAAATCAGGAAAGAATCCTGTTGGAGTTGCCTGAAAACTTGACGGTGGACCATGTCCGCGAGATTCTTGAAAAAGCGGGACTCGTGGGCGTTCAAATTCAGCACTCCAGGTCCAGCCTCTCCAAACTTTACCGAGATACTGTGAACCGACTACAAAATCCTGTGTAAGGCTCGTCTGCTGCCTAGAAGGTTTGCGACAAGTCGAAGGCGAACCTTCCCCAGGCGAAACCCTCGGGGCTCCAGTCCGTCAAGTTTTTCTTGAAGGCATAATCCAGACGGAATGTGAGGAACTGCCATTGATAACGTACGCCAAGTCCTAGGCTTTCTTTTGTAACGGTTTTGTATTTGGGGTTGTCGTCCATGACTTTGGCCCAGTCATAGAATTGCACCAGTTGCCATTTCTGAAGGCTCTTCCAAGGAAGATTCCAGCGGATTTCCTCATTGAAACGGATGTAGGTCGGAGTAAGGCCTGTGTTGATGACTTCTTCTTCTTCATTCTTTTCATTAGTGGTTGTGGACGTGTAGCCGGCGTATATGCTGCGGAATCGGTAACCTCTCACAGATCGTGTGCCGCCCTGATAGAACACTCGGGCGTCGTCTTCGCTGGCCTTGGAAAAGAATCGCCCGGCGCTTCCGCTGAAAGCTCCGTTTAATGTCCAGAATAGGGGAATGTATATGTTGCCCGTCACCTCGCCATAGGTATAGGGGTCACCGAAAATAGCCATGTTGCTCCATTCGGTTCCGCCCCAGTTGGTGCCTGCGCCAACGGTCGGTGCGAGTCGAATGCCCTTGGTCGGGTTAAAGTAATCGTTGGTGTAGTCGAAGGACAATGCGATTTCGCCCTTCAACTTGAACATCTGTTCGGCCATCTTGTTTACGTAACGTGCGTCCAGCGTTCCGCGGAAACGGATGTGCTGAGAAAGTCCAAAGGTCAAGTCTGCACGGTCGATGACTTCGTAACGCTCTTCTGTGCTGTCGGGGTAGGCGGGCGGCGTGATTTTTTCGTGGTTAAACGTCAGGCGGTCTTCAAAGCGGATTGCCGTGGGAATAAAACTGAACGAGGTGCCGAACAGAAGCGGGTTCGCATAACCTAGGGATAATTCCTGCTTGTGCTGTGCCAAAAGAAAGTTTCCGTAGAATTCGTGGAACTTGCCAAAGAAATTCTTGTGCCTGGTGCTGACCATGGCGCCAAAGCCGTATAGTTGCTCGAAGAAAAATCCAAAACGCAGTTCGCCGGGTACCCGTTCCTTTACCGTCATGTAAATGTCCGAAAGCCCATCTTCGCGGAGGGAGTCTGTCAACTTGATTTGGGTAAAGAGTTGTGTGGAGAACAGTTTTGACTTGAAGGAGTTGTACTGGTCACCGTCAATGGTTTCCCCTTTGGGAATTTTCCATAACGAGGAAAGCCATGCGGTGTCGGTAAGGCCTGCTTCTTTATTCTGCTCTTCCGATAATTTGTTGCTGGGAGTCCGTTGGGCCTGCGATATCATGTTCCCCATCATTACCCTGGCTTTCGGGGTAACGTTGATTTCAACGAAAATCGTTTTCTTTGTGGTGTCGATTATTTCTGCATAGTTTAGTTCAGCATGCAAGTAACCTTCCTTTCGGAAAGTCTGCTGTATGGTCTGCAAATCGTCGGAAATGTCTTCGCGATTGTAGAAACGTTTCTTGGTAATGCTCAAGTCGGATTTATCAATGTCTATTTTGCTGTCTTCGGGTATGTTCAGTTTTACTCCGCTAAAACGGTAGCGCTTTCCGTCGCGAATGTCTATGACGTAATTTGTGCGAACGCTGTCCTGCCCCACGTATTGCCGTCGAATGTCCAAAAAAATGTCGAGACTGTGGTAACCGCGGGAGTAGTATAGGGCCCTGATGTTTTCCATGGATAACCGCATCAAGAAATCTTGCTTGGTGGTGTCCATCTGGCCAAAACCCTCGGGAATATCCAGTTGTTCTTCTAACTGGAACGTGGAGAAAGCCTTGTTGCCGTTGATTTCAACTTGCCAAGGGTGTTTTCCTTCGCCTGCAAAAAGGGACGCCGCAAAAACAATGAGCAAAACTAGGATCCGTTTCATTTTTCTTTTTCCTTTTGTTTTGACTGCTTTTGTGTCTTTTCAGATTCTTCTGCATCTTCGCATTTTCCAAGCCCAAGCAAGCATGGGTTCCAGAAACGATAAATGTAGTTGATACCTACGTTTTTCTCCAGGCGGTTTTCGTTGACATCGGTACCGGTGTTGGTCAGGTACTGCTTGGATATGAGTTGTGCGTTCAGTGTGAGTGCGGGAGAAATATGGTTCTTGTGGGTGTTTTCTTCTTCGCGTATGAAAGGCAACTTGTAGTTGACTCCGACCTGCAAAGCCTGGTCGTACGTGGGGTTTTCGCTTTGGTCCCGCGTGTATCCCAGGATAAGGCTAAGGTCCTTTACCCAGCGGTCCAAAGAAATGGGCACCTTGAAGAAACTGGAGTCCTTGTCGTTCATGGAGGTGTTGTCGAACAGCATCATTTTCATTTCGATGTCGCCAATGTAGTCTCCGCCTAGAGTCTTGTTTGCCGCTGTAGAAATGACTTTGCCGATGGCCTTGCCGGCAAATTCGTTCCAGTCCGTATTTTCACCGCCGTCGTCGGCGATACAGCCAAGGAATATGCTGTAGTAGGTTGCTGCGGAAGATTCCATGCCGCAGTTAGACTTGGGCTCTATTTGAAGGCTTGTTATTTTCCCTGTGATTTCCAAATTGATGGGGCAGGTTTCCTTTTCCTTTTCCTCGATGTCGGAACAGTAGGGAAGATCCTGGCTGCTGTTCACTTCGACGGTTCCGTTTTGCCAAGTCTCGTCGCTCCATGAAATCCGGAAAGAGTTCAAGTCAAACTGGTAGATATCCTTGATGCCGATAAAGCCCGTGTTCGTGTTGGTAATGTCTCCGCGAAGAAGTGGCCTTGTGGTGTTGCCCAAAGCCAAAAGGTCGATGGCAAGGGGGAATGTGGCCACCGGCGTTACGATGGCGATGGAGTCGCTCTGGTTGTCGTCGTGAATGTGAACAGATAGGTTGATGGGGCTGGCCGTAGAAAGTTTTTCTTCCTGGGCTTCCTTTCTTAGGAACCCTCCTACGTAGTTGTTGAAAGTTTGAGAGTATTTTTCAAGGGAGGAGGGCGTAACATCAATGTTGAAATCATTGTAGTAGACAAATTTATCGATGAGTATGTCTCCGGAAATGGTGTTGTAGATAATCACACCTTTTTCGCTGTGGGGAATGCTGAAACCGACGTTTCCGTGGGCTAGTGCTTCGGCTTTTCCGTACAAATTGTCTTCGAAGGTAAATGCAATTTTTTGAATGTCGGCTGTAACGGCCAAGTCTTTTTCATGGTCCTCAAGGTGCCCTGTGATTCCTCCCAATGTCAGTTTCCCGATGCCTAAATCCAAGGAGAACTGCTGGGACACGACGTCTACGGCTTCCAGTTTCATGCTGTCGAGGTTAAAACGGATGGTGGCGTTGATTGTCTCTCCCGACTCATTGTGGGTTCCTGCCTCGCTAATATCCAAAAGTCCGTCTTCCAGGTGACCGCGAAGGCGGAAGGGGAACTTGATGTTCAATTTAGGAGGCTGGTAACTGGTGGAGTCGGAACGGATGTCAGCTACAATGCCTTTTAGACCTTTCTTTAAATTTGCGGATACGTCTATATGCAAGTCCGTGTTCTGTATTTCGCTTATAGTCTTGGGAATATACCATGAACCGCTGGCATCGACTGTTCCTTGGAACATCAGGTCGTTGTCGAAAGAACCTTCTGCCCAAAGTGTGCCGCCGTTGTTACTCCCATGGGCGAAACTCAGGTGGTGCTTGTCTCCGAAAATGTTGTCCAGGATAATCTGGGTATTGCCGGCCCATCCGCCGTTGCCGATGTCCAGATAGGAATTTAGTTCCACCTTGTCGCGGGCAGCGAAAGCGCTCATATTCTTGATGTTTAACAAATTCTTGGAAATGTGGGCAAAGGCGATGTCGGTAAAGTCCAGCTTGCCGTTTAGGCCTTCGCCTTCTTTGTAGTCAAGTTCGCCAGAAATCATGCCCGAGGTGAAGGTGCTGTCGTTCAAAGGCTCCAGCAGGAGAGGCACGCTGAATTCCTTCGAAGAAACCCAGGCATGGAGAACCTGTACAGGCAGGAAACTGGTGGGCTTGAAGTCCGGGTTGGAATCGTTGGGCAGAACGATTGCCGCGTTAAGTTTTACCGCATTCTTGCTTTGTGAAGCGATGGCGTCGTCCACGAAAATTGTGTCTCCGCTTTGTCGGGCCACGATGTCGCCGGACACTTTGAACGCGTCCAGAACGCCTTCCACTGAAACTTCCGCCTTGCCAACGTTGTTGTCAAAATCCTGATGCCACCAGCCTGTGACGTTCCCCTTGATTTTTTCGCTAAGCTTGATGTCTGCAAAGGGAATGGTTTCTATGACCGTGCTGGTTGCCTTTGCGTCAAGGAACAACGTGTCGCCAAGCCCGATGTATGCTCGTGCCTTTCCTCCCTTTCGCTGGGTCACGTCCCATGAGGTGTGGGGTGTGCTTGTACCCCAGATGACATCTCCGTCGAAGTCGAAAATCTCCTTGGGAGTGTAGAGAACGCAGTTGTTGAAAACGATGCCTTCGGGATCCAGGGCCAGTTGCACCTGGGCGGAGTCTGCGGTCATGTGGTAGGCGTAGGGAATGGTGTCGAACTTGGCCAGCACCCTGAGTTTATGCATGTCGAAGGTACCGAACAATTTTGGATTTTTAATGATGACGTTTCCGTGGGTCCAGTCCAATGCCCAGGGTTCGTATGTGGCAATGTCGCCAACGAAGGTTATCATCAGGGAATCTGTAAAGTCCAGGTGGGCGTCTATGCGGGAACCTTGTCGTGTTTCCAACTTGGCGTCGATGAAACTGCCCTTCTTTTCTGCAGAAAGAATTTCTACATCCAAGGGCATCATCTGTGGCCCGAACTTTGCATTCATGTGCTGGACTTGCGCCTCGAAAATTCCGTCCAGGTTTTTGTCGAATTCACCGTTAAAGTGGATTGTTCCTCCTTCGCCGTTGCTCATGAAAATGTCAGTGTTAAAATTGTCCTGGTCGCCCTTTACCCTGACTGTGACATCTTCGGCTTCCAGGGGCCACAGTGCGCCGATGCGGGTTTTGACAGTAGCGTCGTACTTTGCAGAACCCTTCTGTACGTCCAGGGTGGCGTTTCCGCTGACCAGCAACTTGCCAATGCCGGGGAGTGCCTCGGGCAGTTTTACGGGAATCCATTTTTCAGGGTCCGAAACGGTGACGTCCACATTTGTCTTTAACTGCGAAAGGTTCTGCCGGGGGGCTTCCGCCTTTAGGCTTACGGAATCCTTGTCCGTCTTTATTCGGGCGGTGGCTCGAAGGTTTTCGCTTGCGAAATCGCCGCTTAACACGACGGATGCCGGGCTTGAAACGTAGTCGCCTTGCACCTGGTCGATGATGACCCCGACGGATGTGGAACCGTAGTTCTTGGCCTGCAACTTCGAGGCCTTCCAACTCATGTGGTTGGAAAGCCGTAGGTTTGCCTGTTTTACGCTTACCTTGGCAGGGAACGGGATCTCAAAATCCTGGGGGAATGTGGGGACGGAGGCGTCGGCCTTTGATGGAGTTTTCTTACGGGTGGAGTCTGCAAGTTCAATGTAGGCATCGACTGTGTCCATGTCCAATGTGACGCCCCGTGGGTTTCTCAAAATCGTAACGTCAAGGACAGGCTTTGCGACCCGTATGGTAGTGCCTTCCATTTCCACCTTGATGGAATCAAAGGAATGGGTGAGGAGCCCGTCGGCCTGGTGCCCGTAGGTGGAGATTGTCACGCCGGCAACCGTGTGAGGCGTGGAGAGGAAACGTTCTACGAATTCACGACAAAACCAGACGCCAAGGCCAATGGCGCCAACCACGACCATTACGATAAAGGTCGTCCCTGCGAATTTCGACGTAAGTCTTTTCAACTTGTGCCAAAAGATAGAATTTACAGGGCTTTTTCAGGTTAAGAAAACGGGCCCCGAAAGCGAATTTTTGGCTTAATTCGTTGATGCTCAATGAGTTGCGTAAATGAAAATAAAATAGGTGACTTTTTGTGCATTGTTTTTTTGCTTGCTCAGGTGGGTTAAGATGTTGCTTTACCCTGTGGACGTGGATGGCTTCAACCTTTGTTTTTTCTATTTTGTGTGCGGTTTCGATAGCATTCATCTTCGGCCAGAATAAACCTCTAGTCGTGGATGAAAAGCCCAGATAAAAAGCTTATTAGGAATTCCGATGAAAAAACATACTTTGACCAAGACCGCCCTTTTCGCTGCCGCTGCGGCACTCCTTTCTGGTTGTAACGGCGTGGGCGCCAAGGATTCTCTTTTGGCCCGATTCAACGACGAAAATGTCTACAAGGAAGACTTGACCATGCTGGAAATGAATTCCGGCAAAAAGGATCGGTGGGACATGCAGGTCTACGAATCCCTCTATTCCAAGGCTGCCGTGGCATCCGATGCGAAAAAAGAATTTCCTGAAATCGAAAAAGACTGGGAAGCGTACCTGAAGGATGTCGATGTACGTATCTTGACCAACGTGTTTCAACGGTTCTTCGTAGATGAATGCATGATGTATCCGGACTCCGAACTGCGTCGTTTCTTCGATGCCAACAAGCGCCTTTTCCAGTCGGATTCTGCCGGCGAGAGTGTGGAGTACGTCAAGGTTCGTTCCGAGGTCGCCGGGGAGTATTTTGTTTACAAGAACAAGGAAAAGTTTGCAGAATATCTTAGCGGCGATTCTACAAACGGCGGCGATACCTTGGCTTCCAAACGTCGTTTCATTGAAAACCAGCGCAACGAACTGCGTGGGTCCATTACGGCGAATCTCTTGGAACGGAACAACTACAAAATCATGCCTTTGCCTCCTGTAGATGCCAAGGCGTATTACGAAAACCACAAGGATGAGTACAAGACTGTTCCGGGTTATGTGCTCTACCATGTGCAGATGGCCGACTCCGCCGCTCTCGCCTCCTTGTTTGCTGAAAACGTTACCCTGGAACAGTTCAAGGCTGTTGCCGCCAAGTCCAGCAAGAACAACCTGACCGCAAAGGATGGCGGTTACGTTGGATTCGTCAAGCATAACTATCCTCTGCCTGCGGGGATCGGCAGTGTGGATGGCTTGGGCGATGTCTTGACGGGTAAGCCGGTGGGCTTTGTTACGCCGGTTCTTCGATCCACAGACGGCGCTTTCCAGCGATTCTTCTTGGCGGAGCATGTGGAATCGAAGGTCAAGCCTTTTGACCGCGTCGAAGCCTCCATCAAGGCCGAGGCTGCAAGCGGCGCCCTGCTTGAGGTAGACTCCAATTTTGCTGTCATCACCAAGGATGGCAAGACTGTTTTCACCCAAGGCGACCTCAACCGCTTCAACAAGAAGTATTTCGGCAATCGCAAACTTACCGCCAAGTCCCATGACCGGATCGCTCGCATCATCGCAGAAACCTTCGCCTATGCAGACATGGCCATCGAGAACAAACTGGACCATAGCTGGGAATACAGGGCCCTGACGCGGTCCTCCCGCTGGGACTACATTTACGAACGGTATCTTGACAAGAAACTGTACAGCGGACCCGTTTCCGAAGATACCCTGAAAAGCATGTTCGAAACAATGAAAAAGGTCAATCCTTCTGACCGCAGTTTTGAAAGCGTCAAAGGTGAATTGGAAAAGATCGCCATGTTCCCCAAGAATGTGTACAATCACGAATATCTTTTCGGATACCGCATGATTTACAAGGGTTCGACCTTTGAGGAAAGCCGGTTAAAGATTTATTACCAACGCTTGGAAAATGTAAGGTTCTACCTGGGCAAACGCTATTCCTACGAATCCTATGCAAAGGCTTCTTCCCATTTTTACGGGGATGATGTGCCCCAGTATGTTCCCAACGAATCCGTGGATTTCTTGGCGGCACGGGCGGACTCCCTGTACAAGAACGGCAAACCCCTGGATGCCTACTACGTCTATCGCGATATAATGTTCTCCTATCCGGAGAACGATTCCCTGTTCCAGTTTGCAACTTACCTGATGGCCCAGACCCAGTCCGATGCCGAAAGTTACGACGATGCCGAGGCCGAGTATTACGCCTTCTATCGCATGTGGCCTCAAAACGAAAATGCCGAAAAGGCAATGTTCAGCCGCGGCTTTGTTTTAAGCGAGAACCTGGGAAACGATTCCACCGCCCTGGAGGTGTTCCGGGAGTTCATGGATAAGTACCCCAACAGCGAGTTGAAGGAATCTGCCGACTGGCTGGTGAAGAATATCGAGTCCAAGGGAAAACTGGCCGAGGAACTTCTCCAGAAAATCAAAGACCAGGAATAAGGGGTGCTTTTCTTTCGTCTTTTGCCTTTCGTCTTTCGTCTAAAATTTTATATTTCAACACACACAATTAAAGGTGGTATAATACTATGGAAATGACATTCGCCATGATCAAGCCCAACGCCGTCAAGTCCGGCCTGGTGGGTCAGATTATTGCCCGTTACGAGGCTGCAGGCCTTTCCGTCTGCGCCGTCAAGATGCACCAGATGACTTCCGCGGATGCCCGCGGTTTTTATGCGGAACATGTGGAAAAGCCCTTCTTCCCGGAACTGGAAGCCTATATGACCAAGGGCCCATCCGTGATGCTTGCTCTGGGTGGCGAAAATGCAATTGCCAAGGTCCGCGCCATTAACGGTGCCACCAATCCCGCCAAGGCAGAACCCGGTACGCTGCGCTATGACTTTGCCCCTTCCATGACCGAGAACGTTGTCCACAGTTCCGACAGTCCCGAATCTGCCGCCCGCGAACTGGATTTCTGGTTCAAGAAGGAAGACCGCTACGCATACGAAACTGCCAGTAAAAAGGCTTGCTGCATCCTCTAATGGCGGATCGGCACGAATAGTTTTTTCAAAAACAAAAAGACCTCTCAAGGAGATAAAAAATAATGCAATGGATCATCAAGTACCTTACCTCTTCCATTGGTAAGAAACAGATCATGGGCGCGTGCGGTGCATGTATTGCCCTGTTCATTCTTGGTCACATGGCTGGTAACCTCCAGCTCCTCAATCCCGACCAGGAAGCGGCACAGGCAAGTTACAATGCCTACACCCAGTTACTCACTGGCGCAACACCTTTCATTTACTTCATCGAAATTGGCTTGATTGCCATTTTCGCCATTCACATCGGTCTTGCCATCAAGCTCAAGCTTGAAAACAAGAGCGCCCGCGGTAACGAAGGCTACGAAGTCAACGCTCGCAAGGGTTCCAAGAGTTTCGCCACCTTCACAATGATCTGGTCCGGCCTTTTCATCGTGGGTTTCATGATTCAGCATCTTTCCACCCTCAAGTTTGGTGAACATTACCTCTACATGAATGCCGACGGCGAAATTGTTCGCGATATGTGGCTTACCACCATCGATATGTTCGCCAATCCGTTCTGGACTGTGTTCTACCTGGTGTCCATGTTCGCCATCGGTATGCACCTTTTCCATGCTATTTCTTCTGCTTTCCAGACCATGGGTCTTGCTCACCAGAAGTGGACTCCGATTATCGACATGGTCGGTCTCATCTATAGCATTGTCGTTGCTCTCGGTTTTGCCGTCGAAGCAGCATTCTCCTGCTATATCGCTCATCAGCCCGAAGTTGACGCACTCCGCGCAAAGTCCCACGACCTCCAGCCCCAGTTCGACCAGCAGAAGAAAGCTGCCGACGAGGCTGCCGCCAAAAAGACTTCCTGCGTGATTCCTTCCATCGGCGAAGTTATCATTTCCACCAACGTTTAATGGAGACCATAAATAATGATTCTCGATTCTAAAATTC
>JABUUR010000162.1 GCA_021443065.1 Fibrobacter sp. | reverse complement strand
CGCACCGCAGGGAAAAAATTGAAAACCACCAGCGGCTGGTATGAATCATCAAATGGTTATGATTTCTATGGCTTTGGCGTTTTGCCCGCAGGCTTCCTCAGTAGCAATGGAAGTTTTGTGAGCGTCGGCTACAACACCTACCTTTGGAGTTCTTCCGAGAGGGGAAGTTACTACGCGGACAACTGGAACATCGGTGCCACTAGCGACTCCGCGTCCTGTATCTACAGCAACAAGTATCTCGAATTCTCTGTCCGCTGTCTCAAGGATTGATTTGCGCTAAAATCTGATACAACGGGAAAATTTACTGCCTTGTTGCAAGATGTCGCAGCGGCCATCGCCTACCATTGCATGAACGATTCCACAAAAGCGGACTCTCTTCTCGCCATCTGCAACTCCACAGAAAATTCCGGGGAGGCAACGACAATTCTGGCAGGATGAATTTGGTGTAGGCCTTTGTAACAAGGATTCCTTAAATTTTTTGCGAGGGCTACCGACTATTCCGATTTGGAATAATGTTTTTGACAAAAAAATACCCCGGGTTTGTTTTTCTAAGAAAAAAGATGTATATACTCTAGACGTGAGACAGACAATCTCGCGCGTATTCACTTTTTTACGGAGGTTTCAATATGGATATTCAGTTTTCTGCTCGTCATTTTAACGCATCTGCCGGTCTTCAGGATCGTATTCAAGAAGAAATGGACAAACTTGCCAAGTTCTATCCGAATATTACCAGCGCCTCCGTCGTCTTGGACCATGAAGTGGAACATCAGCGCCATTGCGAAATCACCCTGAATATCGTGGGCTCCCAGGTTGTAGCCTCTGCCGACGAAGAAAACATGGGCAAGGCCGTGGATGTGACCTTGGAACGAATCAAGACCCAGTTGAAAAAGGCAAACGACAAGCAGAATGACCATCGAGCACAGCCTGTATCTGATGTGGTTTAGCCTAGACCGTCCAAAAATTGTATAATTTTGGAATATGGCTGAATCAAGATTGAAAGATATAAAGATCCTGCACCGGGAACGATTCCTGGTGCGGGACTTTTTTTGTCGTTACGGCAAGGACCTGCAGATGGCGAACCTTTCCGCGGAAGATTGCCTGGACACTCCCATTGTGGAGGGCGGTATCCATCGTCCGGGCCTTGCCATGGCGGGTTATACCGCGGTCTACAGTTCTCACCAGATCCAGATCATAGGTCACACAGAATGGAACTATCTGGAATCCATCGGCCCGCAAGGCAGGGCAAGGGTGTTCGAGAATTTGTCGGTGTTCAGGCCGCCGATGTGGGTGGTGACACACGCCCAGCAGCCTCATCGCGAACTTTGCGAAATGTGTGAAAAGAACGGCGTTCCCCTGTTTGCGACGACACTTCACACCTATGAATTTATCAAGCTTTCGCAACGAATCCTTGAAGAGTTTTTTGCGCCTCACGCCGTTATCCACGGAAGCCTTGTGGATGTATATGGCCTAGGCATGCTCTTTGTGGGCGACAGCAACGTGGGCAAGTCAGAATGCGTGCTGGACCTCGTAGAAAGCGGACACCGCATGGTGGCGGACGATGTAGTCCATATCAGCAATGTGGGGCGATCCATTATCGGCCGGCCCGACCCGCTGATCAAGCACCACATGGAAATTCGTGGGGTGGGCATTCTGGATATACAGTCCATGTTCGGTATCCACGCCATACGTAAGCAGAAGAAAATTGAAATCATTGTGGAACTGCAGCAGTGGCGCCAAGACGGGGGCTACGACCGCACCGGCCTGAACGAACAGGAAGAGGTCATTATGGGCGTAAGCATTCCCAAGGTGGTGATTCCCGTGGCTCCGGGCAAGAACCTGACGGTGATTTCCGAGGTTATCGCCATGAACACCTTGATGAAAATGAACGGCCAAAATGTTGCGGAGGAATTTAACGAAGCCCTTATGCAGAAAATCAAGGCCAAGGCCAAGGGCGAGTTCGTGGATGATTTGCTAGATTTCGATCCCCAGAACTGGTCTTACTATGAATAGATTTGTCAGGCTTGTCAAAGAGAACTTGTTGCCCTCGATTGTGTTTTCCATAATCGTGGTTTCTTGTGGCGGAGCCTGGTATTTTTTGCACCCGTCCAGCCCCTATCACGCCCGCTATTCCTTTGTGGTAGCCTACGACGCCATCGGTACCCTTTCGCCCGGAAATCCGGTGGAAGTCCGCGGCATCAAGGCCGGCGAGATTGCCAAGGTGGAACTGACGGACGATGCGGTTTACGTGACTGCCCGTGTCCTTGCAAAGACGGCGATTCCTGTAAATTCCGAGTTCCGCCTGATCAACTCGGGCTTGATGGGGGAGCGTGAAATGTGCGTTCTTACCGGTGACAGCAGGCAGTTGATTCACGACGGAGACACTTTGAGGGGCCATTACGACGAGGGTACATCGGGAGTGGTGAAAAACCTGCTTTCGGCAGTAGACGACCTTGAGGAAGTGATGGATACGCTGTATTCCTTTTTGGATTCCGTGACGGTGGGCTCCACGGGCCAGCGGGTCAAGCGGATTGTTTCCAAGGGCAAAAGACTGGTGAACGTGGCCAATGCCGATGTAAGGTCATGGCTTGGCGAGGCGAATACCTTGATAAACGACGTGGACGGGATTCTGGAAAAGACCAGGTCTGCCGTGAATGTTGCCGTGGAAAAGGGGGAGGTCAAGGTGGAGGAGGCCAAGGCATTGATGGCCCGTGCCGATTCCCTGATTGAACAGTTGGACGGCCTCAAGGGCCAAAGCGAAAAACTGTTGTCCAAGGTTACCGAAAAAGAAAATACGGTGGGGCTCGTATTGGCCGAAAACGGCAGGTTTGTCAAGGATGTTGATAAACTAATACGCTCCACCGAAGCCCTTGTCAAGGATGTCAAAAAGCAGGGTATCCGGGTGAATATCGATATTTTTTAAAATTTTTTTCCATTTTTCAAAAAAAAAGAATAATTTGTAGTCTATTAGTATAAGATAGACCCCCCGCCAACCAAGGAGTTTACCATGGCCGAAAAGAAACCCGTAAAAATGAGCGATGCAGATCTTAAGTTCTTCGAGGAAATGCTTATTGAAAAACGTCGTGAATTGGTAACCGCCCAGAGTGAATCAGACAAGGCCGAAACTTTCAAGAGCCAGATGCAGGCCGGTGACGGCGGCGAAGCCGGCAACAGTGCCGACCTTGCCACCGACTACAATGCCTTGGAAACAAACTTCGAGCTTGCCGCCCGCGAAGGAAAGTACCTGGTTTACCTTGAAGAAGCGCTCAAGAGGATCAAGAAGGGGACTTTCGGCGTCTGCAAGGTTTGCGGCCAGTTGATTCCCAAGGCCCGCCTTATGGCGGTACCCACCGCCACCAAGTGCGTAAACTGCAAGGAAGAAACCAAGCGCAAGGAACGTGAAGACAGCCGCCTTGAAATGGCCCGTCTCTTGGCCGAGGAACAGCGCAAGGAACTTTTGGCCCGCAATTCAAAGAACAAATAGCGTAGGCGTTGCCGGCTGAAAAACGCCTGCCATGTTTGCTGCAAAGTTAAAAGGCCGCGGATTTTCGCGGTCTTTTTATGTTGTCGGCTTTTTGGGGAGGTGTGCGTTTTAAACCATGGAAAAGAAGGTGTCCGAGAGTTTTGCACGGAAGGCGTGGATGCGGTCGGCATTAGGTTCCCTATGGGGGTAGGTGAAATTGGACAGCAGCACCACGGCGGCGCCCTTGTGGGGGTCGGCTACGATGCTTGCCCCCGTAAAGCCTGTCTTTCCGAAGGCGTTGGGGGAGACTTTCGTGCCCATGAACTTGGGTGCGTCGAGTTCCCAGCCTAGACCGGTGCAGTTTCCGTAGGCGGGGTCTACAAAGGCGTTGGTGCTTGCAAGCCTGAGGATGCCTGCGGGGGCTATGCGTCGGGGGCATTTACCGCCTTCGCAGGGACCGTCGTTGCAGATGCCGTCGTTCAGCATCATCTGGACGAATTTCAGCAGGTCCGGGACGCAGCTGAACATGCCTGCGCTCCCTACGGGAAAAAGTTTTCGCAATACCCAGGCGCTTTCGTCGTGGATCTCGCCCTGGATTTCCCTACCGCGAAAACTGCATATTTCCGTAGGCGCAATCTGCTCCCTGGGGATTGGATTTTCGGGCCTCGTCAGGGGGTCCCATCCGGAGCGGTCCATTTGGAGGGGCCTAAAGAAACGTTCCCTGCCCTGCTCCTGCAGGTCCTTGCCCGTAAGGCGGCAAAGGACGATGCCCAGCAACACGCTGGCGGGGTTCCCGTAGTTGAATGCGTAGCCGGGAGGTGCGTTGAACTTGTATGTAAACAGGGCATCCAGGATTTTTTCGGGCGTGAACTCTCTCAAGGTTTTCATGGGGACCCGGTAATCCAGGCTGTGGGTCAGCAAATGAAAGATCCGAATGTCGTCAAGATAGTTTGTTTGTAATTCCGGAATGTAGTTTACAACTTTGTCGTCTACAGAAAGACTGCCCTCGAGAATGTAACTCAGGGCCAGCGTGGAGGTGGGGCAAACCTTGGTCAGGGAGGCTATGTCGAAAACAGTGTTTTCGGGGGTGTTCAGGGCCACAAGCCGGCGAGTGCCATCGGGAAGAACAAAACCTGCTACGGCTTTGCTGAAAATACCTTCGCTTTCGGCCTGTTTAAGGATATTTTGGATTTCATCAGGGTTGAATTTCATGTTGTGAAAATAGAAATGTTTTTCAAAAACTTATATTTAAATGGATCGTCATCGTAGGACAAGGTTGTTGTTATGAAAAAAACAGACAATTTGGATGAAAACAGAATATGGATTCTGTATGCATGGATTGTCCTTGGAATTTTCATCGGTTTTGCCTTTTTGTCTTTCTTGTCCTTCCGGATTACCATGGAAAAGGCGTACGACGATGCGAACAACCTTGCCATGACGGAAATTGAAGCGGATGCGGAGGTAATCCACAATAACCTGGAAGAGGGACGCCATCTGTTGGAAGTTGTATGCCGGCTTACGGAGCAGATTATGCAGGAGGGGCTGCCTATTTCAAAGGTGGAATCCCTGTTTGTCTCTGAAACAAAACGATATTCTGCGGAGAAGGAACTTGGCTTTACGGACGTTTACGGTATAGTGAACGACCGGTTTATAGATGGTCGGGGATGGGTTAGCGATTCGCATTACGATCCGCGTAAACGCCCCTGGTATAAAAATGCGGTTCGTGCGTCAAATGGAGATATTCAGTTTACTCCGTACGAAAACCTTATTGAAAAATCCAGGTCCATCGCCATGAGCAGGGTGCTGGCGGACAAGAAAAGCGTGGTTGCGGTGAACCTGCCTATGGAGGGTGTTAGAAGGCCCTATCGAAAACGGTGGAAGAACGATCGCCCGTGGATGCTTTTGAACACGGAAGGCGAGGTCATTGACCATGTGGATGAATCGCTGGTGGGCGACAATCTGCTTTCCAATAAATACTGGGGGACTGAATACGAGGAACTTGCACGAAAGTCTCTCCACACATCCAATGAAAAAGTCCGAGGGATACAGTACGGTGTAAACCATATTGCCTATGTGGTTCCCATTCAAAATCAATGGATGTTGGTTAAAATGTATGACAAGTCCGACGTGGCAAAGAACATTCGCTGGTCGACAACGCGCAACATTGTGACGATTGTTCTTTTGTTCCTGATGATAACGTTCCTTATTTTCATCGGTTTTTACCAGCACCGTAGGGTTTCAAGATCTAATCGAATTAAAGGTTTCGTTCGGGTAAAAATGGAACGTGATGTGCATGCGGTCATTAGCGGTATCCTTGGGATGAATGCAGTTGTTATGAAATCTGTCCGCGACGAGAATACCCGTATTTTTTCAGAAGGGGTGCAGGCGTCGTTGCGCAGCCTGGATAGCCTGGCCCAGGATTACCAGGAAATTTTTGCAGATAACGCTTCCATAAGGACGGAATCCCAGGAATACAGCCTTATGGAGGTCCTTGCGGAGTGTTACACGGCGGCCCTTACTAAGGCCAAGGTGAAAAATCTGCAAATCATTTTTGACTGCGATCCTGATATTCCGACGAGCATGTGGGGCAACGCCTCGCACCTTCGCCAGATTATCAACAATCTTTTGTCAGATTCTGTTAAACGTACTGAAACGGGCAGCATAGTCCTTTCTGTTGGCGGTACCCCGGAGCGTAGGATCCCGACAAGTACAGATGACTATTTCGTGCTGAATTTTGCCATCCGTGATACGGGCAAGGGCATGAGCGTAAAGCGGGGCTCGCAGGTCGAGGATTGGTTTGAGGCCAGCACCGAACTTTGCCTTTCGAAGTTGATGCTGGATTCTTGCGACAGCGAACTTGTGGTAAAAAATCGCTTTGGCGAGGGAACCACCTTTATGTTCTCCTTGCGTCAACTTGTATTGAACAACGAACCCATTGGTGATTTTGAATCCAGGTATAATAAACTTGCCTTGTCCAACAACAGGCCTACGGAAACATTGTTTGCCCCTTCTGCAAGAATTCTTGTGGTAGACGATATCGACCTGAACCTGAAGGTGGTTTGCGGTTTGCTTAGGGAGAGCAAGGTTCAAATTGACACGGCGGCGAGTGGATTTCGATGCTTGGACCTTGTTGCAAGTAGGCATTACGATTTGATTTTCTTGGATTACGCCATGCCCGAAATGAACGGCGTAGAAACCTTTGAACGTATGAAAAATATGGAGGAGTCCCTCAACAAGACAACTCCCGTGATTATGGTGATTGCCGAAGCAGTTGAAATCAAGGATTCGTTCTTGAAACTGGGTTTTGCAGACTATATGGTAAAGCCTTACTTCGAAAAGGATTTGCTGAGAATGCTGGCCTGGTACCTGCCAAAGGAATTGATCTTGACCCAGGAGGATCTAATCGAGTTCCCACATGCGCAGCCTAAGATGGAAAAGCCTGTGGTGGCTGAAGATGCTTCTGCCGAAGAAGAACTTGAGTTTAAGACATTTCTAACTCCGGAGGAAAAACTGAAGGTGTTCAGTGGGGTGCTTGACGTTCAAAAGGGGCTGGAGTATTTTTCTCGGGATGTGCGCTGCTACTTTGAGGTTTTGCAGGAGTTTTCCCGTGAAGATAAACGCCACGGCTTTGACAAGACATTCCAAATGAAGGATTGGAACAATTACCTGATTTTGCTTCATTCCGTAAACAGCGTCGCCAACGCCATAGGTGCAGACAAACTTTCCGAAAAAACGCAGATTGTGGAAAAAGCCTGTAGGGAATACAAGTTTGACGCCATCGAGGATTTGCATCGATCCTTTATGAAGACCTACATCGAGACCATGGATGCGATTGGAAAGGGGGTGCTCGACTATGAAGTTTAGTCTTGGAAAGAACAACTCGTCAGCAAAAAAAGAGAATGTAACAAATGAAAGGTACAAGTTGTCCTTTAGCCTTGGGCGGGAATTCCACAGTTTGATCAATGAAATCCTCGCGACCAATGCCTTGATACTTAAGGGCGTTGACGACCCGATGATGAAACTCTACGCTACTAGAATACAGAACACCAGTCGTGGACTTATGAACGTTGTGGACGACGTGATGGATTTTTCCAGCATTGAATCTGGCGAATTGAAAATCGCTCCGGTTAACTACAATCTGTTTCTTGTGTTGAACGACTGCTACGAAATGTTTTTCCGTCGCGCTCAAGAGAATAACATAAAATTTATTTTCGATATTGATGCCAATACCCCCATAGAACTTTACGGGGATGAAAAACGGATTCATCATATCTTGACGAGCCTGTTGTACTATTCCCTAAAGTACACGATGCAGGGTCAGGTATCCTTGAAGGTGTCTTTTGAAAGGGTGGGTGGCGCAGACTCCGAAAATGTGAATCTGATTTTGGAAGTTCGCGATTCTGGCGGCGGCATACCCCAGTTTGCCATGGACAGCCTATTTGATATTTCGGATCGAATTGGGGCCGGTAATGACGTGGATGGGGTTGACTTGTGCCTGAATTTGTCCAAAAGACTGGTGGAAATGTTTGGCGGCTCCTTTGATGTAAAAAGCGAAGTCGGCAGTGGAACGACATGCTCCATGCGCATACCCCAGATGGTGAAGCGCAATGTTACCATGGGTGATTTCCTTGAACGTCGAAAGACTCATTCCCGTTCCCTCGAAGTGGTTAAGGAAAGATTCTGCGCCCCCAATGCCGAAATCCTTATAGCAGACGGCCTGCCTCTGAATTTACGCATAATGAAAAATGTTCTTGCCGCCTCTGGGATCAGGATTGATACGGCAGACGATGGCATGGAGGCTCTTGAAAAAATCAAGCGAAAGCATTACGATGCAATCTTGCTGGACCAGGAACTTTCTGTAATGACCGCTGGGGAGGTCATGGAAATGATGCAGACGTTGTCTGAAATACCCAATGCTAAAACGCCTGTGGTTTTGATGTTGTCCGTCAATCAAGTTGTGGTGAAGGAAGTCTACGAAAAGATGGGTTTTGCGGATTGTCTGCAAAAACCTGTTCAGGAAGACAGCCTTCTTGTTCTTTTGAATAATCTGCTCCCTTCAAATCTTGTAGAATCAAAACACGTTTCCGCACCAAAGGCCCAACCTTCAAAGCCCACAAAAGAAAAAAAGTCGGAACAAGCGCAACCTGAAAAGGAATCTGTGAATTTTCTGGACGTTGTCAAGGATTTCAATGTCCCCTCGGACTTGCTCAAACTTTCTGCGACGAAATTTGTAGATGTCCATGTGGGTTTGAATTTTTGCCAAAACGATGATGACCTGTACCGAACCATGCTGATGGACTTTAGAAGGTTGAATCGAGAAAATTCTATCCAGGCGGCGATGGACAACGGGGACTTTGAAGTGTATCGCATTGAGGTTCGTTCCTTGAAAAGCGCTGCCTTGGCTATTGGGGCTATAGATGTTGCCAGCCGGGCCAAGGCCATGGAATATGCCTGCAAGGATGGCAAGTTTGAATATGTGAAAATGCATCACGAGAATTTTATTCGAGAGTACAAGAATTTGATGAACGTCCTTGGCGATATGCTTTAGAGAGGCTTTTGTGGAAGAACAGATTGACGTTTTGAATCCGGATGGAACTTTTGCAGGCTATGCCCGAGGGCGCACGGAGGTGCACTCGAAGGGGCTCTGGCATAGAACAGTTCATATTTGGGCGTTCGACAAGGCTGGACGCATCTTATTCCAGTTGCGGGCTGCGGTAAAGGAGAACAATCCGGGCCTTTTGGATACAAGTTGTGCGGGGCATATCTCCGCTGGCGATACCAGCCGTAACGCAGCCCTAAGGGAACTCCGTGAAGAACTCGGGGTGGTAAAACACTCCGGAGATCTGGAATATCTTTTCGAGTCCGGCCACGAAAGCGTGTTGAATGGAGGCACCTATCTGGACAATGAATTCTATGACGTGTATCGCATTGTCTTGTCGGATGAGGAGGTGGACTCCTTGGTCCCTCAGCCCGGCGAGGTTGATGATTTTGTTTGGATGACTCGTCAGGAATTTTTTGCAAAGCATAAGCTGAACCCTGAAAAATTTGTAGATCATCCCAAGGATTATGCTTGGCTGGAAAATAATGATAGGTGAATTTATGGAATCTTCATTTGATTTGTCTGCAATTAATTTATGCAATATGCTGGGCGTGCTGTTGCTGGGTGTTTTGTTTTTCAGCAATATTTGGCGCCTACGTAACCGCAATGCAGAGAACGTGTCTCTTTTGCTGTTGATGTTTTTTGCATTTTCCAACTGCCTGGTAGACCCTGTGGTGTATGCCGTGGATGGAAAGTCGGGATTCTGGAACCATGTCGTCAGTGTGGTGGGCAATAGCTGGCTTTTCTTTGCGCAGGTTTCTTCTGCAGTAGCGTGGGTCCACTTTTTTTCCAGGCATTTGAACGGCCGGCTGTCCAAGGTCCAGTACTTGATCGTCACCTCGGTTGAATTGATCAGCGTTGCCGTGCTGGTTATAAATTTATTTGTGCCCATAGCATTCGATGTGACCGATGCCAATGTGTATGTCCGCAAACCCGGGTTCTTTGTTTTTGTATTCTTCAACTATGCGCTTCTTTTGGATTCCATCGTGATTTATTACTTCAGCCGCACCCGGGGCGGTATGATGAAATTTTTCCCGGTCTGGCTTTTTGCTTCGCCCGTGATTATTGGCGGGGTGGTTCAATCCTTGTTCTATGGAGTCTCCGTAACGGCGGTGTGCCTGGCTATTTCGGTGGCCGGAGTATTGGCGGGTTTGCAGAACGAAATGATTTACAGGGATTCCTTGACTGGTCTTTTTAATCGCTATTATCTTGACTATTTCTTGAAAAACTTTGTGGAGAATCGTAAGCAGGAGATTTCCGGCATTATGCTGGATTTGAATTCATTCAAGTCCATTAACGACCAGTTTGGCCATACTGTCGGTGACAAGGCGTTGATTGATGCTGCCGGAATTATCCGTATGGTGGTGGGGGATATGGGGGCCGTGATTCGCTACGCCGGAGATGAATTCATTGTTCTTTTGAATTCCACCGACCAAAGAATTGTTAAAACTTGCGAATCGGAAATTCGGGCTTTCTTTGAAAAGTTCAACAAGACCTCTGGTGCGCCTTACCATTTGGCGGTTTCCATAGGCAGTTGCAAGATGGACCATGAAAGTTTTAGCGTAGATGAATTTATCAACGAAATTGACAAGCGCATGTACGAGGATAAGCGGGCTTATTACGCCAATAACATAGAGGCGGACCGTCGTAACCGGTAATTATTGGTATATTTGCGTCTGTAAAAAACAAAGAGGTTTAAAAAATGGCAAAGATTGAAACCAATT
>JABUUR010000113.1 GCA_021443065.1 Fibrobacter sp. | reverse complement strand
CATTTTATACTCCGGCGCAAACGCCCTGATTTATGTTTTTCGGGGTGAAATTTAGAAAAAAAAGGGAATTTCTCTCGGGAGTCCTTTTCTATTACTGGTCTGTGGCCGGTATGCTCTAAAAACGGATTGTCATTTCTTATTTTATTGTTCCATTTTCCTTTGGTTTTGTTATAATTCTAGTATGAACTTCGCAAAATTGTCCTTTATTTCTGTTTTTCTGTTTGCTTTAACCTTGAACGTCAATGCTCAAGGGGTTTTTGAAGGTTCCGGCGAAGAAAACGACGACAGTTGCGTTGGTGACGGTTGTGGCGTTGTGTTTCCTGCCCAGGAGAATATTCCCGCACAGTCTAACGAAAATTTCGGAGAACAATCTACCGAGGTTGCGGAGGTAACTGCACCGTCCGGCGATTCTGCTGCGGTAGATTCCACTGAAAAAAACGGAACTAAAAGTTCCATGACCGAGTACGCGGACGATGAAGATGAAGACGATGCTCGGGATTACTATGTCAGCGAAAGTGCGTCCGAATACGCCGCCCGTAAGGAAGGCTTTACCAAATTGCTTCAGTTCGGTGTCCGCGCCGAAGGGGGCGTGAGTTTTATCTTTGGCAAAAAGGCTGATGGCTGGGGGCTGGGTTACGAGGCTGGCGCTGGCCTTGTAGGGCGCCTTCCTATTTACAGGAGGACCCTCGGTCTCCAGATGGAATTTTCATTTTCTTACCGTCAATTCAGTTACGAAAAGGATGTCAGTTACGGTCACAACGAAGCAGACCTTATGCAGATGCAGTTCAAAATTCCCGTTATGCTCCAGTACTTTATCGATGATGACGGGCTATACGTGAATCTAGGCGTAAATCTTGGACTGAAGATGGCGGGTGAATCAACTTTCCGTGCGACCATTGTCGATAACGACGACAAGGTAAATAAGGACAAGCATAGCAACACCCTGCCGACCGTTGGTGTGGATGTCGGTGCCGTTGTGGACCTGGGTTACATGGTCACCTCCTGGCTGGCGGTAGACCTCCGCTTTATTCAAAATTTCAACAATCTTCTTGATGGCAACAGCATCTTTGAATCAACGATCATGGGTTCCAAGTTGTACACCTTGAGAACGACCTTGGGGCTTTCCCTCTACATCTAGCCCGCTTTAAGTAAAAAAAAATTTCAACACTCTTTTTACACGGAGAATTTATTTTTAGGGTCGGGTCACCCTGTTTTGGATTATTATAATTAAATCATGAATTTCAAAAAATTTTCGCTAATCGCTTCTATGGCTGTGGCTTTGTCTACGCCCGTTCTTGCTCAAGAAACGTTTGACAACAATGATGAATGGGTTTCCACTCCCGAAAGCACAGAAGCAACTGCAGACAGCACTGTAGGCACCTACGATGGTTCGTCGGACTCGGAATTTGCAGACGACGAAGAATACGCCAGCGCGTACGCCAGGTACAAGTCCCAGATAACCAAGAAAACAGATATTGAACGTCAGCGTGCCGAGGGTTTTGCGCGGCCTGTGTTGTTGGGCTTTCGCGGTCAGGGTGGTATAAACACCTTCTTTGGCGAAAATTCCGATGGATGGAGAGTCGGTTTCCAGGGCGGTATCGGCCTTATGCTCAAGATGAATCTGGGTATCAAGAACGTGAGCCTTGTTCCGGAACTTACCTTCAACTACCGTCGCTACACCTACGAAATGGAAATGGCCGACGGGCTTTACACCAACGAAGCCACCATCAATATCTTTATTTTTGAAATCCCCATTATCGTCCGTTACGAGTTTGAAAACCAGAATTTTTACGTGGGCCTTGGTCTGAACTTGGGACTTAAGCTGAACGGAAGGTCTTCTTTCATTTCCAGCGGCGGAAAGCATCCTAATCCCGATCCTGTGATGACCTCCGGAATGGAAGTTGGCGCGGCCCTCGACCTAGGATACATGGTTAGCCGAAATACCTACATTAACCTGCGTACATCCCAGTGCTTTACCAGTTTGCTTAACAAAACCCTTGTGGAAGCCTCCGCCTTTAAAAACTCCACGTTGCTTACGTTCCAGACAACTCTCGGTTTAAGTTTCCTGTTCTAAAAGCAAAAGAAATAGAAAAGCCTCCGCAAAGCGGAGGTCTTTTTTTACGTTTTTTTGATGCTTGCCGCATTCAACTTTTTACGGAGTTTTTGAATTTCACGCTCCACCAGGCGTTTTTCCACGGCGAAGAATTCGTCATTTTTCTGGATGGCGTTCTTGTAGATTACGTCTGCCAAATCCGGCTCGCCTGCCATGAGGGCGATGAGCACGCAGTTGCGCAAGAACAGCTGATCCATTTCGCCCATCTCGTAATTGTCGTAGAAGTCAGCAACGGCTAGCGCCGCCGCAATGTAGTCCTTGGAGCGTGCCGCCTCCATAATGGCAAATTCGTCTGCGAAACTCTGGGGGACTGCCTTGGTTGATACCGCTTCACGAACCTTCATGTAGACTTCGTTGGAATCTCGTGATTCCATAGGAATGCCTCTAATCCATTCCACATATTCTTCGCGGTATTTTTGGAATTCCGCAGAAGATTCCATGGAGGAGTCCGCCTCTCCCTTGGAAAGAAGTTCCGCGGTGTAAGCCTGCAGGGCTCGCTTCTTGTAGGTGTCTTCGCCATTTTCCGCCATTGCCTTAACGCGGGCGGGGCGGCGCAGCGCATATTCCTCGGGGCTTAAATACTCTTGCCAGCAGACTTCGCAGGAGTCGAACATCTGGACGATGTGTGCCTCGGAATGGACGAAGCGGGCTTCTTCGGCGCGGTTGTCCACCATAGGCACAAAGATGCTGTTGGGTTCTACGCCTTCAAGAAGCGAGGCAACCATCTTGTTGGTAAACAGGAAATTGCGCTCGCCAAAGAACTCGGGATCCCGATGGATGCGTTCGAATTCCTTGATCAGCGTCGAATCTGTGCTGAAGCGCCCTATGCCCTTTTGATGCACCGGCTGGTCACTTGCAATCATGATGATGTCGGGTTCGTCGGTGGACTTGTACAAACTGATATAGGGGAAATTCATATCCAGGGCCTTAAGAATGTTCAAGAACATCAGGTCGTTGAATTCGTAGGTCTGGATCCATTGTACCCAAAGTCCGCCGGGTTTCATGTAGCGTTTCATTTTCGCGTAGAATTCGTGGGCGAAGAGACCTGCCACCCCGCTAACCCATGGGTTGGAGGGCACGCTGATGATCATGTCGTACTGACGACGGTTGGTGTGGAAAAACGTGGTGGCGTCGTCAATGAAAATGTGGATGCGGGGGTCGTCGTACCCGCGACTGTTCCAAGGGTAGAATCCCTTGGCCAGGTCCATCATGGCCTCTTCGATTTCCACGCAGTCAAAATCCTTGAGCAAAGGATCTGCCAAAAGATAGTGGGCTCCCATGCCGCTCCCAAAGCCAACCATGGCTGCATCATAAGGCTCCGTCTTTACTGCCATGGGCATAAAGGCTGTTGCAGCCTGCGTCAATTCGTCACTGGAAATGGGCTGGGTGCGGTCTTTGCTCAGGCTGGCGTCTGCCTTGCCGTTTGTCTTTACGTAATAATGTACAGGAGACTCGTGGAAACTGATGGTTGCAGTCTTTCCGTCGATAACGCGAATCTTTTCGTCGGGGTGGAGGTTTTTGTAGGAGCGGAATACGCCGGATGTTACCAAATGGGGATCGAAACTGACGAAAAATGCGGGCAGTACCATGGCTGCGGCTACCACATAGAACATGACGTTCTGCCGCCATTTTTTTCGGTACATTACCAGCAAGGCAAATCCGATGGCAAAGTCCAGAAGGGCGGCCAAGACTAGTGCTCCCTTTAGTTGGAGAAGGGGCAGCAGCAAAAGGCCTCCGCCTGCAGACCCCAAAATGGAACCTAGGGTATTCCAGCCGTAAACTTTTCCGATAGGTGCTTCGCTCTTGAAAGCGCGGGTCAGAATCAAGGTGATAAGAGGTAGGGTCATTCCCGCAAAGAAACTGGTAGGCACCATCCAAAGCAAGGACAGAATGTACTTAAATAGGCTCCAGCAAACATAGCCATCGGCGGTAGGATTGAAAATCTGGTTGGCCTCGTTCATCATGGCCCAGAAAGGCTCGTGGAAATACAAGGTGCACAGGGCGAAAAACGCCATAAAGATCTGCGCCAAGGAAAGCACCACCAGGCTATCTTTCTTTAAAAGTTTGCCGCTGACGGCGCTGCCAATGGCAAGGCCCAGGATAAAGGCCGAAAGCATCTGGTCAAAGCTGTGACTGGAAGACCCCATCAGCAAGGAAAGCAAGCGCGTCCAGACGATTTCATATACAAATGAAGTAAGACCGGTAATGGCTGCAATCCAGAGCCATGCGTTCTTGCGGGGCATGGGCAGGTTGTGTTCTGCCGCATAGTCTTCGTTCTTTTCTTCGACTTTGGCTGTTTCGTCTTCTTGATAGATGGGAGAGGTGGTCATCCCGATAAAGCAAAATACCGTCGCCAGCAAGAAATTGATGGAGGCTGCCACAATCAAGGTAGCGTGGTTACCGATGTTTGGAATCAGCAGATAGCTTGTGGCAAGAATGCCTATGGCAGATCCCAGACTGTTGGTAAAGTAGAGCATGGGGAGTGACACTTCCGCACCGCTCTTTCGCATAAGGCCTGCGGCAATAAATGGAAACGTCATGCCTACCGCAATGGCGATGGGGAGGGTGCTCCCTGTTGCAAGAATGACCTTTGCAATTTCGGCCCCACGGCTGGAAAGCCCTGCCGTGAGCGAAGAGTCGAAGAAAAAACCTGTCAGCAAGTTGTACAGAGGGTGATAGATGACGCCCCCGATGCCGATGGCAAGTTCCACCAGCCCGTACCCTAACAGCGGGCGTTTCGTTTTAGTCACCAGCTTGCCGGCCACAAAGCTGCCGATGGCAAGGCCTCCCATGTAAATGCAAAGGGTTAGCACCTGACCATAACTGGAATGCCCAAGGAAAAGTTTAAGATAGCGGGCCCAGGATCCTTCGTAGATGAGCCCTGCAAATCCTGATAACGCGAACAGGAAATAAATGAGAATATTCATGATGTAAATTTATACTAAAAGAATTACGAGAAATGAAAATTTTTTATTTCTTGTCGGATGATGCCTTTTCTGCTGCTGCCGCTTTTGCCGCGGCAATGGCCTCGGGTGTCCACGGCGTTAAGCCCACCACATTGTCTACGGGCAACGAGAATGCGATTCCCTGGCCCATGGTGTCTAGGCCCGCCTTTTGGTATAGCGAATGCAGTACATCATCCTTGATCTTTGCGTCTACAAGAATCATGACGATTTCCTTTTCCGGCTGGATGGCGATATGGAAAATGGACCCTGCTTCTTTGTTGGCAGTGCCTCGGGCGTTTAGGATCGTGCCTCCGCGAGCGCCGGCTTCCTTGGCTGCAGCCATCACGTTTTCAGAGAAACCTTCGTTCACAATGCAAAAGATAACTTCGTGTTTTGTTGTGCTCATTGTTATTTTCCCCGAACCGCATCGCGGTTATCGCTTAAAAAGTTAAAGATGGACTTTCCGATAATGCTTGCCATAGGGATGGTGTAGGCAATGCCCTTGCCATCGGGAATGGTGTTGAATTTTTCCTCAAGGCTCTCCAACGCCTGTGACAGGCGGTCTTCGCCAATGACGCTGATAATCAAGGCCCGATCGGAATTCAGTAATCCCATGGCGGTCAAAATTTCCTGGGGAGCAGTCCCCTTGCCGTAGACCACCATTTGCATGTTCACCCCGAAGGACTGGATGTGGTCCATAAAGAAATCGGCCTTGGAACGGTTTACAACCGTCATCATCACCTTAAGCTTGTTCATGGAAACTCTGGAATGACCATTGGCAGCTACATTTTTTTTGATCGGATTTAAACGACCCGGCAGTGATGTCGCCTTAGAAACATATTTTCCAAAATCAGCCATAGGTTACCTTACACAAAGTCAATAATCTGTTCGTCATCTGCATCTTGTATGCGACGCATCATCATGCGGTTTCGCAGAGCTCTGGAAACAATCGCCTTGAAACCCAATACCTGGATGGTAATCAAGGGGGTCATGGCTACCATGGCTACAATGCCGAAGGCGTAACTCAAGATGGAGTCGCCACCATCGTGGATAGCGGCGCAGGCTCCGATTGCCAAGGGCAGAATAAAGCTGGATGTCAAGGGACCGCTTGCGACGCCGCCGGAGTCAAATGCGATTGCCGTATAAAGTTTTGGCACAAAGAAAGAAAGACCAAGGGAAAGGAAATAGCCAGGAATTAAATAATAAATCAGGGGGAAACCGTAAATCAGTCGAATCATGGAAAGCCCGATGGAAATCCCCACACCTACGGACAATGCGATAAGCATGGATCGCTTGGTTACCAAGCCGCCTGTAATGTCTTCGACCTGCTTGTTCAACACATGGACTGCTGGCTCTGCCAAAACCACAACCATGCCGATGATAAAGCCTGCAACGACCAGTGCCTTGGGTTGCCTGGCCAGCTGCTGCCCCAGTTCAAAGCCTATAGGCATAAATCCCACGGCTACCGCAGTCAAAAAAATCACCAGACCCACAAATGTATAGACGATGCCAAAGCCAATCTGCATCAATTTTTGTCTGGAAAGCTTTAAAACGAAAATCTGCAAGGTCGTAAAGAAAATGACAATCAAACCCAGCGCTATAATTACTTCCTTGGCAATCCTTAAAATTGTAGGAACAAAATTGGAACCCAGGTTGGCATCGATGGAATAGGCGCTTTTAGAAAGTTCGTATGTTAAATCACCGTTGGAGCAGAGCAGCAAAGCCATCAATGCAAGGATGGGCCCTACGGAGCAAAGGGCGATGAGGCCGAAACTGTTTTCGTTTGCGTTTTTGCCGCCAATGGCTCCGGCCACACCTACGCCTAAAGCCATAATGAAAGGCACCGTGATGGGACCTGTGGTAACACCACCGCTATCGAAAGCCAAGGGAACAAAGGTGGACTTGCCCATGGAAATCATCAGCATTCCCAACATGAATAGCACCATGTAAAAGAAAATGATGATGGAAGACAAATCCTTTTTGAAGACAATCTTGAAAATGGAAATCAGTAGGAAAATGCCCACGCCCACGCCTACCGATCCAATCAATAGTTTCGGGTGCACCGCGTTTTCTACCTGTTCGGCCAATACGGACAAATCCGGTTCTGCAATGGTAATGAGCACTCCCATCACAAAGCATACGGAAACAAGCAGCAGCAGACGGCGGGATTTTGCCAATCCGGAGCCCACTTGTTCGCCCATGGGAGTCATGGCAAGGTCTGCGCCCAGGTTAAAAAGTCCAATACCGATTACCAAGAAGATGGCGCAAATGCCAAATACCGCCATCTGTTTGGAATCCAAGTGCACCAACTTCGTGAGGGAAACCAAAAGCACGATCAGCGTTATTGGCAGCACCGATGCAAAGGATTCCTTCAGTTTATCAAGCAAATTTCTTAACATATCGTCGGCAATATAGCTTTATTGAGAAATCAAATTTGCGTTTTTAAACGAAATTAAGCCTTTTTGAGGTGCAAAATTGTTGTCTTACTTTTTTTACTTTTATTGCAACCGTTTATACGTTCAACGCATCAAAGAGGTATATGATGGTCGAAAAGGTTATAATTCAAAAAATTAGGGAAGGTCGCCGCGAGGCTTTGGCCCTGCTTTGGCAGGACCATAGCAAGCATGTGTTGAATCTGGCCTTTAGAATGATGAAGAATCGCGACCAGGCCGAGGATCTCATGATGGATGTTTTTGTGCAGGTTCCCAAGGCTATCCATAGTTTTCGGGGGGACAGCACCCTCGGAACATGGCTGTACAAATTAACAGTAAACGCCTGCCTTATGAAACTGCGTGCCCAAAAGAGACATCATGAACTTGAAGAAGAAAATCTAGAAAGCATCGTCGAAAATGCGTTAGGAAAAGACGAGACCGCTGCCGTTTTCAAGGATTACGATCCGGAAATGCTTCAAATGGGTCTGAATGCGCTTCCTGCCGAAACTCGAAGCATGCTTTGGCTAAAGGATGCCGAAGACCTGGACATCAAGGACCTTGCAGAAATTTACGATATGCCTTTAGGTACCATCAAGGCCCGATTAAGTCGAGGCAGAAACTTTGTGAAAAACTATTTAAAGGAGCGAAAAATTTATGCGTAACAATGATTTTTCGAGAATGGCTTTAGGAGCCAATGACTCCGACAAGTTGGATTTCTCTGGATTGGAAATTCTCACACCTCGTGAGGATTCCTGGAGCAAGGTTTGTGCCCGCCTCGACGCCGAAGCCGGCTCTGCAAATAAATCGAACATCATTTCCTTCCGGGCGATTTATAGCCTTGTTCCTCTGGCGGCAAGCTTTGCCCTTGTGGGCGTCAGTGTGCTGATGACCGCATTCCACACCATGGACGACCAGGCCATTTCCATGAACAATATGGCTTCTAGCGAAGTTGTCAGTTGGTACGATGGGCTTGGTGAAAACAGCAACGACGATAGCGAATTCTTTGAGGATTCCGGTGTCTTTAACTATTTAATGAAGGAGTAAACCATGAACAAATCTGTAAAACTATTTATTGCGAGCATGGTTGTATTCGCATGCGCCCTGGGATTTTTTGCCGGCGCCCTTTGCTTCAACCAACGCGGGACCTGCCCCAAGGGCATGATGATGGCCCCGCCTCCGCCGCCTCCCATGGAAGGCTACGGCAAGCATCACGCCAAGTCCGTCGATGCACCTCGTGTTGCCCCCGAGGTCCTGGATTCTATTTTACAGGTGACTCCCGAACAAAAGGAGGCAATTCGCAAACACCGTGCCGAGACGGATTCTATGGTCAAGGAAATCCGTGGTCAGCGTAAGGCTGCAGAAAAGCAACTGCGCGAGGCCTTGGATTCTGGTGACCGTGAACAGATCGCTGTGGCGAAGGCTGCGGTTCAGGCTGCACAGTCTGCCATGCTGGACCAGCGTATTCAGGGGTACTTGAGCCTTTCTGAAACCTTAAGCAAGGAACAGATGGAAAAGTTCCGTGAGTTCCACAGGATCCAGCAAAAAAATCGTTCCCACGGTCCTCGTCACGGAAAGCCTGGCATGAAACCTCCCCACGAGGGGCCCAAGGGGCAAATGCCTCCTCCGCAAAATTGATTCTGTAATGTGATTCTGGAATAAAAAAAGTCCTCGACGTTGTCGAGGGCTTTTTAGTTTTCTGAGAGAGAATCTAACTCATTAAGTTCCTGACCAACCTGAAAAGACTTAATGGTTGTAGATGGGTCTTTCTGTTAATGTTTTTGAGCAGAGATTAAACCAAACTGGTCATGATGAGGAATGCACTGCCGGCGAGAAGCAGAACCCCGCTCAGGATTGCTTCAACCTTTGGACCGTACTGCTTTGTAATAGTACGATTCTGTGCTTGAAAACGCTGTTCCATAACTACCTTCCTTTACATCCAATTGATTATAGGTTTCCCATCCCTATGTCTATAAACTACCTAATGTAACGCCCCGATGCATCGGTTTTTGGGCAAGTTTCATGGACATCTTGTCCACGGGTTTTTATGCTTGAAACTCTGTTGAGCGTCTTTTGTTGATGCAAATCACATGCTGTAAGAATATCGTAAGAAACTCGAAATAACTTTTTAATTGCATAGTAGTGGTGATGTGATGGTTCAGGTTTGACGATGCTTGATTGAGTCGGTGGAGATTTGTCCAAGAACTTTTCTATATTTCACGCGTATTTATAACCCGCTTTGCGGAAAGGATTAATCTATGTCTAAACTGACTGATTCTGTGGAATGGAAGGCCCTCGAGGCCCACTCCGAAGTTGCAAAGACTTGGCACATGAAGGAACTCTTCGCCAAGGACCCGACTCGCGCCGCCAAGTTCAGCGCCGAAGCCTGCGGCATCTTCCTGGACTACTCCAAGAACATCATCACCGACGAAACCATGGCAAAGCTCCAGGACCTCCTGAAGGCAGCCAATTTCGAAGACATCCGCGCCAAGTATTTCGGTGGCGAAAAGATTAACACCACCGAAAAGCGCGCCGTGCTCCACACAGCACTCCGTTACAAGGGTAACGAAGCCATCTGCGTCGATGGCAAGGACGTGATGCCCGAGGTCCGTGCCGTTCTCAAGCACATGGAAGATTTCACCAAGCTGGTCCGTACCGGCTCCTGGAAGGGATTCACCGGCAAGTCCATCAAGTACGTGGTGAACATCGGTATCGGCGGCTCCGACTTGGGCCCCGTCATGGTGACCGAAGCCTTGAAGCCCTACGCCGACAAGCCCGCCGCCGGCGAAACTTCTCCGGAAGTGTTCTTCGTCTCCAACATCGACGGCACCCACATGGCCGAAACCCTGAAGAAGGTGAACCTGGAAGAAACCCTGTTCATCGTGGCTTCCAAGACATTTACCACCCTGGAAACCATGACCAACGCACAGACCGCAAAGGATGCAGTGCTCAAGGCATTTGGCGGTGACGAAAAGTCCATCGCAAAGCACTTCGTGGCACTTTCCACCAACACCGAAGCAGTTTCCGCCTTCGGTATCGATCCTGCTAATATGTTCGAATTCTGGAACTGGGTGGGCGGCCGCTATTCCCTGTGGTCTGCCATCGGTCTTTCCATCGCGCTGCGCATCGGCTTTGACAACTACATGAAGCTCCATCAGGGCGCCTACGAAATGGATCAGCATTTCAAGACCGCTCCCGTGGAAAAGAACCTCCCCGCAATTCTTGCCCTCATCGGCGTGTGGTACAACAACTTCTTCGGAGCCTCCAGCTACGCCATGCTCCCCTACGACCAGTACCTGCACCGCCTTGCCGCCTA
>JABUUR010000344.1 GCA_021443065.1 Fibrobacter sp. | reverse complement strand
GAGTGAATTGTGGCAAGCTTGATTGAATACAAGGGAAAAAAGCCGGTGTTGGGCGAACGCGTGTTTCTTGCGGAAGGGGTTTGCCTTATCGGGGATGTGGAAATCGGGGATGACTCCTCTGTCTTTTATAATGCCGTGATTCGGGCGGACCTTGCAGAAATCCGTATCGGGAAAAGAACCAACATCCAGGATAACGTTTCCATTCATCTTTCCGCAGATGCCGGTGTCCACATCGGAGATGATGTGACCGTCGGCCACAATGCCGTTATCCATGCCTGCGATATCGAAGACAACGTCTTGATCGGAATGGGGGCCATTGTCATGGACGGATCCTTAATCCGCAAAAACTCCGTGGTGGCTGCAGGCTCCCTGGTGCCCCAGGGCAAGGAATACCCCGAAGGAAGCCTGATTGTCGGGACTCCTGCCAGAGTTGTGCGGCAACTGACAGACGAAGAAATTCATAAGTTCAAGCAGGGCGTTCTGCATTACATCGAAATCAAGGACGAACTTCTCCGTGTATAAATTCTTCTTTCTTATAAATCCCATCAGCGGTGGTGCCCAGGGCAAGGTGATTTACCAGTTCTTGCCCGAAATCATGGCTTCGTTGAATTATTCCGAAGAACAATGGCGGGCTGAATTTACCAGGAAGGATGGGCAGGAAGATCAAATTCGCGAGGCCTTGTCGCATACGGAGACCTTGATTGCCGTAGGCGGCGACGGGACGGTGTCTGCCGTACTTAGCCAACTCATCGGTACCGAGTATGCGAAGACTGTAAAGATAGGCCTGATTCCCCTGGGTACGGGAAACGACCTGGCCCGGGTGCTTAATCTGTACAAGCCCTACGTAGACAAGGGCCTGCTGTTCCTGGTGCGGCGCTTGCTTTTGGCGGAGGCCCGCCCCTTTGACATCTGGAAGGTGAACGGGCATATTGCCTTTGCCAACTATTTTTCGGGGGGTATCGACGCCCGCATCGCCCACGATTTCAACAACGCACGTGCCTCGGGCAAGTTCAAGTCGAGTTCCGTGGTGGTCAACAAGGCTCAATACGTCAAGAGTTTTTTTGCCGATCGCTCCTACAAGTTGAAACCCTCGAAAATGTCTTTTGAAAGCCGTCACGGCGATACCCGTCATTACGATATTTCCGGCTACCGCACGGTGATTGTAGGAAACATCCCCAGTTTTGCCAGCGGCACCAATCCCTTTTACAAGTCCGACATGGCCGATGGTCTTTTGGAGCTGGTGTGCGTCCGTAACCTGGCGCAGTTCCTTTTGGCCTTTGCCCTAGGTAACGTGCCTGCCCTTGGAACTTTGGTAAAGCGTTTTTGCCTCAGGACCCATAAGGTCAGGTCCCTGCATTTTGAATTTAGCGACGGGGAGTTCTTGCAGCTCGATGGGGAGGACTTGAGCGGCAAGGCGGGAAACCATATTGACATCGACTACGCTTGCAGAGTCCAGATTCTTGCATTGGGGGAATGATGTATTCTGTCAAAATTCAAGAAATTTTGGATGATTTTTTTATCGATGCCGGGAAGGATGTTGAACGGTCTGTTTGTGATGCTTGCGCCGGGGTAAATGTCTCGGATATTGAAATTCGCGGGTTCGCCTCTTTGGAGAAGGCGACCTCTACGGATATCAGTTTTTGGACCGGCAATGCAAAAAGCATAACCAACGCCAACGGCTTTTCTGTGGGAGATTTAAGTCGATGCGAAGCCGGTGTGCTGCTTGTTCCCGAGGGCGGCTGCGAGCTTTTGCAGGGGAAGACCGCCCGGGAGATTTTCCCCAAGGTCCGCTGCCTTTTGCCAGTAAAAAATCCTTATCATGCCATGGTCTGCTTTTTGGAAAAGCATGGCGCGGCCTTGGCTGCCGCGTCTTTGGATTGCGGGCAAGGCGGTGCATCGGGTTGTTTGCAGAAAAGAACCGCGCCGCAAATCGATCCGTCGGCAGAAATCGGCCCCGGCTGCGT
Source organism: Fibrobacter sp. (assembly GCA_021443065.1). Taxonomy (GTDB): domain Bacteria; phylum Fibrobacterota; class Fibrobacteria; order Fibrobacterales; family Fibrobacteraceae; genus Fibrobacter. Next base: position 8,865 of record JABUUR010000344.1, on the reverse strand, counting down.
GGTAATGCCGGGCGCTGTCATTGGTGCCCGTTGCCGTCTCGAGGCCAATGTGGTGATATACCCCAACGTTGTGGTGGGTGAGGACTGCATTTTTCAGGCGGGAGCCGTGGTTGGCAGCCGTGGTTTCGGTTTTTACGAACATCAGGGTAATCGTCGGATGGTGCCTCATTTTGCGGGCGTCCGCATTGGCGACCGCTGCAGTTTCGGGGCGAATACGGTGGTGGCCGCAGGCTTTATTTCGCCTACGACCATCGGTAACGACTGTCATTTCGACGCCATGGTGCAAATCGGGCACAACTGCATTTTGGGTAACGACATTTACATGGCCGCACAAACCGCATTGGGCGGCTCCACCGTCGTCGAAGACGGAGTGAACATGGCGGGAGGTGCAAAGGCTGCGGGCCACCTGACCATCGGAAAAGGTGCGGTGGTTACCGCAAAGGCCGGAGTTACCAAAAGCGTTCCTGCCGGCCGTACTGTTGCCGGGTTCCCTGCCGTGGAGGCTGGCCTGTGGCGCCGCTCCATGGTTTACCTTAGACAGATGGGAAAATCGAGCAAGAAGAAATAGTTGGTTGATTGTATGGTTGCCTAAAAAAGTATATTCTATATAATCTTATCAGGATGGATTATGAATAAATTGCTTTTTACTGGATTGTGTCTGCTCGTCGTGGCCTGCAGCGATGATGGAAAAAAGGATAACCCTGTAAACGGGAATCCAGAGCCCATAGTCTCGAGCGGAGAAACCACGTCCAGTTCCTCCAAGGAAAACCCCGGAACATCGTCTTCTGTGGGCGGTGCGTCGCAGGCGAATTCTACAGTAAGTTCTTCTTCGCAGGGCGAAGTTGCAAGTAACGGTTGCAAAAGCATCACTGTGGGCGGGTTTACCACGTGGTGCGGAAATCTGGATTATCCTTTGACGACTGGACTTGACGATGGCAGGAAAACTTCTGGCTATTGGAATGCCTACACCGATGTATCTGAGGGTGGAGCTTCTAAAATAGAATGGCCTGTTCCCACGGGAAATCAAAAATCCGAAGATGCTTTAGACCCAGTCATTGAACATTGCGGCGGTGTTTGCGGGCACTTTGCTCTTGACGAGGGTTCTTTGGATTCCAACCCCTATGTAGGTGTTGAACTTTATGTTGCTGGTGAAGATGTCGATGGCAATTCCCAGAACGCTGATGCATCCGATTGGGGCGGTATTTGCATTACCTATTCCGCAAGTTATGCCCCTTATTTGGAATTGAACCTGGGCGAGACTTTCAACTCTGAAATAAAATTAGACCTTCCGACCATAAGCCTGGACAGGTCTTCAACAGCCATGACCAAGCATATTTCGTGGGACGAATTCAGCCAGGCGGGATGGGGTGTAGACAACGGTGGTGTTGAAATGCCTGGTCCGGAAGCGGCAAAGAAACTGAGTTCCATCCGGTTTGTAATTCAGGGTAAAAGCGGTTTTGAAGGAGAATTCAATATCATGGCTTTTGGCCCTTACAATGGCGGATGCGTAGAAACGGATTCGGAATGAATAGTCACCGTTTTGAGTTCAAATCCCCTTCCTTAGACTTCAAGGAATCTACGGTCTACGTGGATGTGTTGCAGGTTGATTCTGCAAAGCCTCCCCGCGTACGGTGGTTTGTGGGCGACAGGCTTTTTTACGACACGGGTTGCCTAAAACTTTTTACGGAGTTGCGCTACAGTTCTGCAAGAACCAGCATATACGAGTTGCAAGATTCTTTTAGCGGAAATGTGGATTGTCGCTTGGTTTCTCCTGAGCACCTGTCGCCGGTTTTTCTCATGTGGCCCCATGGACAGTTCAACGTTCATGTGGAAAATGTTGTCTCTAGTCGGGATGTTGAATGTCAAAATGTCGACTGCCAGAAAGTCGCATGCCAGAACGTCGCCGAAGTGCCCCTGATGGATGGTTCTGCGGTCCCTTTCTTTTACGGGTTGCGCAGGGCGGCGGGTGCTCCTGAACCGCTGGTGTTTTATGATGCTCCCGTGAACGCCCAGTGGGATTTGTTTGAAGAAAATGCGGATGGCAGTCGCCGTACCTTCGGGCACGTTCGAATTTGCCCTGCAGAAACCTTCGAGGTGGAATACGTGTTGGACCGCGATAAGTCCCGGGGGGACCGTGCTGACATCCGGTCGGCGGCCTCTGTCAGTATCTACTCGCCGGAAAACTTGTTCCAGATTTTCATGGCACGCACCTTTGTTTCCGCCGAGGAATTTGAACTGGCGAAGTGCTCTGGCTTGCTTGGTGGCGTGGACGAATCCTGCGGCATGTTGTTAACACATTGCGACGGTGGAAAATGTTCCAAGGAATTTCGTGTGGCGAGCGAGCCTGCCATGCACAAAATACTAGATTTAATCGGCGACTTGACTTTTATATGTCCGGCTCTTCCCAGGGTCCGGATCGAAATCACAAATGGTGGGCATGTCTCCCACCGTCAAATCATGGAGAGGTTAATTCCCTATGTCTCTGCTGGACTCTTTGAAAAAATCTGATAAAGAAGGCGTTCTCTACGGTGAGGACGTTTGCCACGAAGTTCTTCCCCAGAAGTTCCCTTTTGCCTTTGTGGATGAAATTCTGGAATTGAACATGGGCGATGCCGAAAATCCGCCCTCTATCGTTGCCCGCATGCACGTGACCGGCGAGCAGGACTTTTTCAAGGGGCATTTCCCCGGCAATCCGGTGATGCCAGGCGTTATTCAGATCGAAGCCATGGCCCAGGCCGCAACGCTTTTGACCATGATTGCCATGGAAGAAAAGACTGTGGGGAAGCGTCCCGCTTTCATGGGTGTGGAGAACTGCCGTTTCCGCAAGGCTGTGATTCCTCCTACCGAAATTATTTTGAAGGCTCGTCTTACGGATATGCGCATGGCACGCCGCGGCATTTTCAAGTACGCTGGCCAGGTGATGATTGGCGAAGACCTGGTGACCGAGGCGGAATTTAGTGCCGCCATGGTTTAATCTTATAATGATGCAGGGGGGCACCCCCTGGACCCCTGCGAAAAGTCAGGCTTCGCAAGACTTTTCTATGATGCGGTCGGGGAGATCCCGGGGCAAGCCCGGGATGACATCAAAGGCTTAAGCCGGATGACAGCGGAAAAGGTCAAGAGTATTATTCGTGAAAGTCGTTAGACTTTCACAAATTTGTGTGAAAAAAGAAGAGATCCCGGCTCCCCGGGGCAAGCCCGGGGCAGGCTTAAGCCGGATGACAGCGGAAAAGGTCAGGAGTATTATTCGTGAAAGTCGTTAGACTTTCACAAATTCGTGTGAAAAAAGAAATCATCATTTACGGGTCCAGCAGTTCACCGCGGATGATTTCCACTTCGTGGTGGTTCACCAGGCTGATGATGTTGGTGGGGTTGATTTCGATGGGGCCGCAGTCCACCATCATGTCCACGGAATGCTGGAAGGTTTTCCAAAGTTCGTCGGGTTCGTAGATGTCTTCATCGCTGAGTTTTGCCGCGGTGCTCAGGAGGGGCTTGTCGAAATGCTGGAACAGTTCCTTGAAAAAGGGGTGGGTTGGCATCCTTACGCCAATCTCCGGGCGCTTTACATCAAGGCGGCGGGCGATGTGGGGGTCCGCCGGGAGAATAAAGGTATAGGGTCCGGGCACCCGGGGCTTCATGATGTTGAATGCGAAATTGTCTATGCGGGCGTAATCTGTTGCGGCGCGAATGTCGGGGATGATTAGCGCCATGAAGAATTTTTTCATGGGCTTTTTCAAGGCGTAAAGTTTGTGGATTGCCTTGGGAGACTGCGCGTTGCAGCCGATGGCGTAGCCGGATTCAGTAGGGTACAACACAAGGCCGTCGTCATCAAGGGCGGCGGCAGCCAGCTTGACGATGCGGGCCTGGGGGTTCTCGGGATGGACTTCAAATCGCATAGGCTGAATTTATACAAAAAATCTGCGATTGTGAAGGAATTCTCAAAAAATAATACTCCTAAATGGAATGTTTTTCGCTAGCACTGGGGAATGACCTGGTCTCCTTCGAAGGCGTTTTGCAGATGGCTGAACTGCAACGGTTGCTGGTAGACCCTTGCGCTGAGCACGTCAAAACGGCAGGGCTGGTCGAACCCCTTGGGAGCCATCGACCTGTTGGCTTGCAAGAAGTGACAGGCCGTGCGCCAGATTTTCTTCTGCTTTTCGCGGTTCACGCGGGCGGCGGGGTTGCCCTGCTGGTTGTTCCAGACGGACTTGACTTCTACAAAGACGATTGTTTCGCCGTCCTTAGCCACAATGTCCAGTTCGCCCCCACGGTAGGCGTAGTTGCGGGCCAGAATTTCGTATCCGCAGCGCCTGAGGTAGGCTGCGGCGTGTGTCTCGATGTAATTGCCCTTTACCCTTGTACCGAAAATTTTTTCATTTACGTTGTTCTTTTTTGCAAAGTTCTTTTGATATGTTTTTACCATTTTTGTTTCTCCAATTTTTTTTCGATATAAAAAAGCAAAAGTAACGAAAGTTTTTTTTCGTTACTTAATTTATCTATAAAATATGTTGTCTGGATCTTTTGCGCAGATCCTGTAAAACTATGGCAGTTCCATTCCTAACAAACGAATTTCAGAAATGGCGAAGTCGTCGTTCTCCGCGTCGTAGACGTTGTCCAGGTAGATTTTAAGTTCCGTGGTTTCCATGGCCTGAATTTGCGGATACTGCATTCCCTTGATGTTTTCCAGTTTTACCCGTTGCTTGTACCCGTCCTTGGTCTCGAGGGTCAATGTCTTTGGCTTTTTGAAAATGCGGAAACGGTCTCCGAAGGCGTCGTCCACAGACCGCTGGTAACCGATGGCGATGCCGAAATGGGTTACAACGGCGTTCCCGTCAAAGTACAAGGTCAATACGGGGTTCTGGGGTTTTTGGGGCATGGTATAGAGCCAGGCGGTTTTAAGGTCGTTGTCGTTGAGGTTGCTCAAGGGGTAGCCCTTTGTCTGGTCCACTTCCAGGGCCCTTGTCTCGTAGTTACCCAAGGCATCGGACCATTCCAGTTCGCGTAAGGTGCTTTCGGGTTTGTGGGTCAGCATCAAAAGAATCAGGAGCATGATGATGATGGGAAAAATTCCGATCATCACGGCGGCAAGTTTTTTCTTTAGCAAACGGGCCTTGGGAGAAATCTTGGTGGCCATGCTGGTGATGGAGGCCGTGTGACGGCGTAGGGACGAATTGGCCTTGGTAACATGGGGCGTCTGGTGGGTGTCCTTTTCGTTGGGGAACACCTGGTCGCAGGCGTCCAAGAATTCCTGCATGTCGTGGAAGCGTTCGTTGAGCTTTTTCTTGAGGCACTTGAGGATCAGGGCGGAAAGTCCCGGGGGCATGTCCTTGCGGAAAAGTTCCGGAGCGGGAGGTTGCTCCTGGACGTGCTTCAGGGCGATTTCTACAGGGCGGTTCCCTTCGAAGGGCAGGCGGCCGCAGGTCATTTCGTAAAGGATGACTCCCATGCTGTAAATGTCGGACTGCAGGGTGACGCTGTCGCCGTGGCATTGCTCGGGGCTCATGTATTCGGGGGTCCCCATGGTCATGCCGGTGCGGGTCAGGCGTTCTTTTTCCAGTTCGCGGATGTAGGAGATGCCGAAGTCCATGACGTACACGCGGTTGTCGTGTGTCAGCATAATGTTGGACGGCTTTACATCGCGGTGGACAATGCCCTTGCTGTGGGCGTAAAGGAGCCCGCGGGCGATTTGACGAATAATCACGTCGATGGCTTCGAAGGACAACTGTTCCTTGTTCCGCAAAATCTCGGACAGATTGGTACCCTGCACGTAGGTCATGGCAATGAACAACTGGTTTTCTTGCTGGCCGAAGTCGAACACATGGACGATGTTCTGATGGTCCAGTTCCTTCATGGCCTGTGCTTCCAGATAGAACCGCTGGATTGCCTCCTGGTCGGAGGAGGAATCTAAAATCTTGAATGCGACCTCACGCTTTAACTTCTTGTCGAGGGCTTTGTAGACGTTGCCCATGCCACCCTTTCCCAGGGTGCCCAGAAGTTCATAGTTGGCGTTGAACGGACGAGGAAAATTTTCAGGTTTTTGCGGTGCTATCATTTGGCTTTCTTGGAACAGTAGATTCTAATTACCATCACAATATAACAACCTAAGGCGATGGCGAGTGCCGCCAGTATGTTTTCAATGGGGTCTTGACGCTCCAGGAACAGGTTTAAAAGACTGTTTTGGTTGAAACGCGACCAGATGATGTTGGAAAGGAACCTTCCTATGGGCAGCATTTGGTCCAGAGGCACCAGCGCCCCGGCCAAAGCCACCTGGGGGATGATCAGCAGGGGCAAAAGGGCGTTGGCCTGCCCGGCATTTTTTGAAAGGGCGCTGACCATTAAACCTACGGTGACGGGGGGAATCACCATGGCCGCGGTAACTAGGAGCAGTTGTGCGGGGGAGGCGTGAACCTGGGTGCGGAAATTGACGAACAGGTACACGATCAAGGTCTGGAGCCAGGCTACCATCGCGGGTAGGATTAGTTTTGCGGTGACGGTGGTGAATACGGAGACTCCCTTGCGGAACTCGCTTTGGAGAATTTCTTTTTCTTGGACGATTTCACGGATGGAAAGGGATAGGGCAAGCCAGTTGGCACAAAGAATGACGGCAAAAGCCACGATCCAGAGGGACGTGAGGCTTGAAAAAATCTGGGAGAACAAAAACCCGATGACCAGTGGCTGGACCAGCAGGGCGATGAACTTTCCCCTGTCGCGGAACCATTGCCTTGCGGTAAGCGTTACCTTGTACAAAAACATGGGGGACAGGTCTGTCTTTGGAAAGCAGAAATGGACTTTCTCCCTAGGCTTTTGAAGGGCTGCGGTAACGCGGGTGGCCAGGGTCTCTTGAAGTTTTTTTTCTTCGAAAACATGCTGCCAGTTGGAGGAAGTCTCGTCGTTGAGGTTTGACAAAATCTGCTCCGGGTCGCTTGTGTCGAAGTAGCGGTAGGCTTCCTGAGGGGTTCCGAAGAAGCCCTGCTCCCCCTGGTGCAGGACAAGTACTTTGTTTGCAATTTCCAGAGCCTCGTAACTGTGGGTGGTGAGTATGATGGTGTGACCGAGGAATGAAAGTTGCTTGAGGTGGGAACAGAGTATTTTTGAATTGAACGGGTCCAGGCCCGACAGCGGTTCGTCCAGGACGATCAGGCCTGGGTTCCCCATGAGTTCGCGGGCCAGGGCCGCGCGACGAGATTCGCCGCCGCTGAGCGTCTTTACGGGGTGGTCCATACGGTCGCTCAGCCCGAAAAGTTCGCAGAACTTTTCCATGCGGCCCGCTGCATTCGCCTTAAAGTCCTTCCGGTTCATGTATACCCGTCCACCATCCAGAAGGGTTTCGCGGACGGTCAGGTCCTTGCGCAGTTGCGGGTCTTGCTCTAAAAAAGAAATGTGCTTGCGGATTTCTGTATTGCGGTAGTCCAGGGAGCCTATGCGCACTGTGGAATTTTCGCCACTGCGGTGGATGCCTTGGAGCAAACGGAGCAAGGTAGATTTCCCCTGCCCGGAACGCCCGATGACGGCAAGGATTTCACCGGCCTGCAAATTGAAATTGATGCCGTGAAGGAGTTGTTTTTTGCCTGCGAAAACGTCCAGGTTTTCCACTTCCACGTCGAAACCCTGGGGACGGTTTTTGCAGACTAGCGATAAACCGTCAAAGGTAATCTCGCAGCTGGGCTGGCGAAGCGTTTCGTTTGCAGACAAATTCATTTGCTTGACGCTTTTGCCTTGGGCATCTGTCAACGCCTTTGCAAATTTTACCGTCGCCTTTTTTTCTGTACCGTTTTTTGTTTTTACTTGTCCTATACGAGCCGCCATTCCCGAAGGAATATCCAACTCGTTGCTTTCGATTGCCTGCCATTTTTCTGTCAATGGCCTTGTCAAGGAAATTTCCTGGTCGGCAGATTCCATCAGCAGCAAGGACAGGTCCTTGCCCTTGAATGTTACCTTCAGTTGGTGGGGGCCAATCTGAATCACGTCGCCGTCCGAAAATTCGATTGGCGTGTAGGGGGTTCCATCTACCTTGGGGGCCACATCCTTGCCGTTCACCTGGGTAACGCTGTTCTGGGTCAGGTTGGTTACGAACCATTTTTCCTGGATGCGCTCCAACACGGCATGATGCCTGGACACCATGAGGTTGTCCAGAACCAGGCTGTTGTCCGACTTGCGGCCTATGGTAAAAGGCCTGTGGGACTCAACGTTTACCAGTCGAAAGGTTTGCATGGATGGGGCAGGGTTCTACGAGCAGTGTGAATATCAAACCAATGCCTTTAATCCAGCGATAAAGCGGTCGCATGCCCTTTCCAAGGTCTCGTCGCTGGCGGCGTAAGAGAATCGGACGCAGGTGTCGTCACCAAAGGCTGCTCCCGGCACAATGGCCAGTCCCTGGCTTTCCAGCAGATATTCGCAAAGTTCGACGGAGCCTGCGATTGCCTTACCTTCGGGAGTCCTTTTGCCGTAGAAACAATCCACAGGTGCAAACAGGTAGAAGGCCCCCTCGGGGGCGTGCGCCGGCACCGGGAGAATTTCTGCGGTACGCTTCAGCATGTAGTTGCGACGCTTGAGGAACGCCGCCTGCATTGCCTGTACATTGGACTTGTCCATTTCCAGGGCTCCGAGGGCTGCGTACTGCGCCACGTTGCTTGGGTGGTGGGTTGCCTGCCCCTGGATTTTGCCGATGATCTTTGCGATTTCTGCGGGAGCCGCGTTGTAACCGATTCTCCAGCCGGTCATGCAATGGGATTTTGAAAAACCGTTGATGACAATGGTGCGTTCCGCCATGCCGGGGAACGCGGCTGCGCTTGCAAATTCGGTATCGTAGACAAAGTATTCGTACACTTCGTCGGAAATGCAGTAGATGTCTTTTTCCACGATGAC
>JABUUR010000533.1 GCA_021443065.1 Fibrobacter sp. | reverse complement strand
TTCTGCCACAGGCTGGACCGCAGTGAGCATGGTGCCTGCATTTGCAACTTCGCCACTGGCCTCCAGCAGGCCAAGCCAAGCCACAACCGCATCAAAGTGGGCCTTGAGGTCGGCCACCTGCAAGCGGGACAAGGCAAGTTCCGCATCCACCACATCAAGGCCGGTGGCAAGCCCAGCCTCGTACGCCAAGGTCTGGCTACGGAGGGCTTCTTCGGCAAGTTCACGTGTTTTCTTTAGGCTGCCCAGGCGGCTTAACGCATGTTCCTTTTCGCGCCAGCGTTTTTCCACCAAAAGGTTGATGTTGTCCAAGGTGCTTTCTTCCATGCTGGCCAAGGAACGGTCCAATGACTTCGCGCTGGCCACCTTGGCCCGGGTTTCGCCACCCTTGAACAAGTCCCACTGGAGCTTTGCACCTACGGCCCATTCCGGTTCAAGGATGGTCAAGTCCTTGGTGTAAAGTTCCTTGTATGCAAACAAGGCTATCATGGGGTAGTAATCGCCCTGGGCGGCCTTTACGGCATTCTGGCTGCGCTTGCGTTCGGTACGGAGTTGCCAAAGTCCAGGGTGGCGTTCAATAGCCAAAGTCTTGAACTCTTCCATGGAGGCAGTCTGTTCGGGAGCAATCACCGGAGTAACCGCAGTCAAGTTGGTGTCGGTATGGAGCAGGCTCGCCAACGCCATTCGGGCCATGGACTGGTCTCTATGGGAGCCTTCCAGAGCATCTACAGCTTCGGCCAGGGCCACTTCTGCACGTAGACGCTCCGCCTTGCTGATTTGGCCGCCTTCTTCCAATTTCTTGGAACGTTCCAGGTGTTCTTCCAGGTTCTTGACGGTAGTTTCGCGCATGGCGGTAAGTTCTTCGGACAGGCGCAAGGTGAAGTACTTTGTAGCCACATCCATCAAGATGGTGTTTTGGGCCATGTTGAAGGCAGCCCTCTTGGCAGTCACGTTGGACTTGGCGGCATCGTAGGCCGCGGTGCGTTTAAAACCGGTGAATATGGGCCAAACAGCAGTCAGACGTGCATTGAAGAACAGGTCGTCCTGGACCTTCATTTCGAAATCTTTAGAGTTCTTTATTTGCCCGGCGGTTGCCGTACCTACGGAATCGGCGACCTTAAGGGCAACGTCGTTTACCGTCTTGTTGTTGACGACGGCACTCCAAATATCGCCGGATTTATCACCTACGGCGCTGCGAATGTCGTCGGCCTTTGCGTCCACGGCAGCCTTGGCCCGTTGTTCTGCCATTTCTTGCGGCAAACCTGCGGCAACCATCTGGCTCACCGCATCGGAGTACGCCTTGTTGTAGGCCGCACTGTAGGTGTTTTCAAAAGCGGTCTTGTAAGCCTCCTGGTATGCGGCAAGATACGCCCTGGAATAGGCGGAAGCACCGGCAATATCGGTCAATGGTCCCTGCAGGGAACTCAAGTCAATGGAAATAGGGTCGTTAATCTTTGTAACGCTGGCGCTTAAACTCAACTGCGGAAAAAAACGGGAGATGGCTTCGGATTTTTCGCTTTCGGCAATTTCCAGTTTGGCTCGTTCGGCCTTGATTTGGGAATTGCTTGCAATCGCCATATCCAAGGCGTCTTGCAACGTAATGGGCCCCGCAAAAACGGAGGTCAAACCAGCAACCAAAAAAGCTGCAAACCGGCAAAAAGACTTTTTTTCCATAGCGAGTGAAAGATATTAAATAACAAACCTAAAGACAAGCATATTTCCGATGAAACTTACATTTTTGGGGATAAACCTTACAAAAACATTACTTAAGGAGATTGCCTAAAAAATTTCATAACACAAAAAAAGTCTCTCCGTAAAGAGACTTTTTCAAGTTGAATCAAACCAATCTACTTGACACCCGGAGTAGGGAGCGCGGCCTCCCAAACGCTGGGGCCGTAACCCATGGTAGTAATGTCTTTGCGGTGCAAGCTAAATCCCAGACCATCCGCCTCCGTAAGGCCAGCCCACGCGTCGGAATACAGGGTGGCATCGTGCCATGCGTAGAAGATTTTTTTGCTTGATCCCTCACCCGTAACGGAGTAAGGCTCCTTGACTGCAATGGTTTCACCGCGGTTGGACAGTTTACCCCCGTAGGTGTAAATACCCACATCTGCAGGCACGCCATAATTTGTCCGGACATAATCTGCACCCCAACCAGGAATCGATTCCGCATCTTCATCCAATTTTTCGGGAATTAAAAGAATCATGCCGTTGGCAGGAATTACGGCCGCGCCGTCAAAAGTCATGTTGATACCCTCAATCTTCCAACCATTACTATTGTTAAAGAGGGTGACAGGAGATGCGGAGGCATTGACCAATTCCATAAATTCAAAAGGAGGAGTTTTATTATCCTTATCCTTAGGATGGTAATGGATTTCATTGATGTAGACCGAGCCCAACTTCAGAGGGGAATTTGCAGCACCGGGGGTTGCCACAGCCAAAGGCCCTTGCGCAATGGAGCCATCGACTACATCGACAATGCCACTTGTACCAGAACCTGCCGGGAGCCAGATACTAGATTCCTGACCATTTTCAAGGCCTTTCAAGTAAAGTTCACCACCTTGATCGGGATTAATAACCAGTTCTTTATCAAATCCAGTGGCACCATCAAGAACCAAATAGCCGCCAGCGGGAACAACTCCAGAAACGACCGTCAGCGTTTCATCACGGAGTTTCACCTCCAATTTCCAGCCCGACACATCTATATCTTGATTTCCTGAATTATAAAGTTCAATCCAGCCGTTTTCGGCACCCGCGTTACCCAGGTTGTATGGCTGAACCTCGTTAATGCGAACGGTATTCAACACGTCAAGGCATTTATCGTCACCCACACCGGGATTGCCTTTAGGATTGGCACTTACGCACCAGGATACCGATTGAGATGCAATGCCTCCCTTGTAGACCAGGGAGTAGCCGTTACCATCGGCCAGGCTAGGCCAAGGAGGTTCGCCGCTAAAGGCGCAGGTCACGTCACCTTCGCCACGGACCTTTACATTGACCGTGCCCCCTTCGTTCACCAGCTTGCCAATATAATTGCCAAACAAACGACCCTTGAAGTCGGGATACTCTATCCTGAATTTCGCCGTGTCGTTGGTGGCAACAATGTACTCGCCCTTTTTCAAAGGTTCCGCCGGGAAGTTGTAGTCTACATCGCCGCTCAGGTGCATGTTGAAGTTCTGCATGTTGTCCATGTCCATGCCACCTGCAATGTAGATTTCGACCCATTCCAAGGTTTCACCCTTTGCGTAATTGTACATGATTTCGGAGCATGCCATTTGCGATTCAGACTTATCGCTAATGGAAGAACTAGAAATCAAGGCGGGATTATAACTGCTCGAAGACCCTGTATTGGATTCGCTGGACAACCCCGGGTTAGAATCGGAGGAGACAGGAGTATCATTGGGGCTAGAAGGAGGGTCTTCTGTGCACGCCGCAGTCATCGAAAGGAGAGCTGCACTTGCACCAACTGTCAAAATCTTTTTGATATCCATGGGAGACATCCTTTTTTTAGTATTTCCCTATATTAATACAAATTTTCTTCCAGGGTGGTTCCAAGCTTTGTCCAATAAGGAGTCTTGAAACGACGTGGATTTTCGTAAATTCTTTTCCATTCGGCGGCGGCGTTACCAAACTTTGAAAAACCACCCTGCTTCAGGTTCAAAAAACGGATCAAGTCGATCATCCAGTAAGGCACCTGGGAGCAGGGGCATTTCAACTCCAGCACCGCATCGCAGCCCGGCAAGAAAAACCTTGGAATTCCCGTAGACTGCATATAGTGGGGGTCCACGGTATAGTCGAAACCGTTTTCTTCGCGAAAACGCATACCCGTATCGATGGTGACCCGGGAGTATTCCTCCCGAAGGCCGAACCAGGCACGGCGCTTATACTGGGTAAGCAAGCGGGGGTGTGCATTGTGCAAAGACGTCTTGTACAAAAAATCCTTTAAGTACTTGCGGTCCTTTTCGCCCTTGCAAGGCCATTCTTCGGGAGCCATGTGCCAGACTTCGCCGGGGTTGATCCCCTTGACGGTGGCGCGGCTCTTGTAGCAGATGTTCTTGATTTTGCGCTTGACTTCGAAATGAAAAGTTCCGTCCTGGGCAGGATGCTCACCGTAGGTGCGGATACGCATGTTGAATCGGTCCAGCAACTGCTTCTTTTTCCAACCTAGAAAAGTCCAGGAGGGTGAATCCAGGTACAAGTTGGTAATCCAGTAAAAACCACCGGGTGTAATTTTGGAATAGTAGTCTTCTTCACAATAGGGAGCAATGAAGGCGCCGATCTTGTCGGCCCATTCCACAGGAATGTGGTACTTCAACTCGAACCGTTCCAGAAGGCTGAATCCGCGGGCTTCGGCCATATTACTTCAAGCCCTTTTGCAAGTGGTTCTGCACGCCCTCGGCTCCAAGGACTCCGGCATATTCCAGCAAGGAGAGGTAACGGCTGTAAATGTCGTTTTCCAGCTTGATGGCCTTCAGTTCGCTTTCCAGAGCACTTTCGCGAGCGCGCAGCAAAAGCAGAGGGTCGGAACCCGCATTCTTTGCGAACTGTTCAAAGATGGAGCCGGCGTTGACCTTTTCGGAGAAATCCTTAAGAACCTTCCACTGGGCGATAAGGGCATTCACCTCATCCACCAGCTTGGTCACCTTCTGGGTAATATCCCGGAAGTCCTTCATGTAGTCGCCTTCGGCATCCAGCACGGCAATTTGGCTCTTAAGGTCGGAACTCCTGTTGCTGTCAAAGAAAGGCAGACGGAAGGCCACGTTGGCAAAGAACTTATCAGAAGTTTTGCGGTTGTCCACATCGGGAATCAGGATCTTTGCCGTAGATGTACAGGCAGAGTTTATACAACCGGTAGCCTTTTCAAACTGGTCCTGGTATGAAGTGTAACTGCCGGTACCGTACACATCGTAAGCCTCCAACTCCTTGTACTTTTCCATCAGGGATTCAACCTTCAGGGAGTACCCGACTCCGATATGGGAAATGTAATCACGGCCCTTGGAAACATCCAACTGCACCTTGGCCTTTTCGGATTTCATCTTGCCCTCTGCCATGGCGACAACGGGGAACGAGGCGCTCACCTCAAGGCCGTTTTCCAGCTGGGAGGCAATTTCTTCCATGGAGGGTAGCCACGTGGTGTCCAGTTCCACCCCGTCAAAATCGGGCACCCACAACCTGAGCTTTGCTTCGGCATTGCGCAGCGAAGTGCTGTCGGTCATGATGTCGGCCCTGAGAGCAGATTCCTTCTCCAAGGCTGTAATCAAGTCCTGCGGGTTAAAGTTGGTGGAACCCGCCTTAAGGTGAAGGACTTCGATGCGGTCGGCGTTGACCTGGTAAAGTTCTTTGTTCAGCTTGGCAATGCGCTGGCGGTTGATGTAGTGGATAGCCCTGTCGTAGCGGTCGTACAAAAGCACGGCCCGGTCTGCCACCAGGCGCGCTTTTTGGTAGGCGACCTGGGCATCCCAATGGGCCTTGTCCGCAGAACCTTCGCCAAAAGCCTTGGGCGTAATGCGCAGTTCAAAGTCGTGGCTTGCAAAACTGAATCCATCCAGCTTGTAGCGCAATTCCATTTTGTCCCAAAGCTTGGTGCGACGACCATCCGAAGCCATTTCGGCACGCTGCTGGGAGGCTTGGTAACGGGGGTCATTATCCACAGACTGAATCAGCTGCTCCCAAGTCAATGGCCCCGCAAATGCGGCAGCGGACAAAGCCAAGGTTGCCAATCCAAACTTTTTCATAAACACTTCCTAAAAACCTTATTGCAATTCAAGCAAGTTAAAAACCGTATTCAAGAGCCTTATTACTCGGAAATCGTCACCATTTCGCCCAGCAAGAAGGGATTTGCCTCGGGAATCTGGATAATCACTTCACGACCGTAAATGGGCATTTCGGGCATTTTCCACATACGGGTGGGGAAAGGCACAATGCGGCTGGAGAGGCCCACCACCTTGCCCTTGATGGGCTTGCCTGAACCGCCCAGGGTGCGAACCTTCACCGTTTCGCCCACATCCATGCGCTGGTACATGCGTTCGTGAATGTAGCCGCGGACCAAGGTAGGAGACTTGTGGGTCAAGGTGATAATGGGGGCAAAACTGGAAACCTTTTCGCCATCGCGAACGTTCACGGAGCCAACCACCCAGTCTTCCTTGGCGATTTGGACAAGTTCTTCCTGCTGCTTCTGGAGTTCGGCAAGTTCCTTTTTCAAGTTCTCGACTTCGGTCTTGCCGGCACTCTTTTGCAGGCGGCCACTGCTCCTGAGGAGTTTGATCTGTTCGTTGGCGTTGGCATTCAACACGGCAAGTTCGTTCTTGAGGCTCTTGATGCGCATGGCCATGGCGTCGTTGCCGTTGCTTTCGGAGTTGGAACCCTTAAGGCTCTTGAGTTTTGCAGAAAGTTCCTTGTTCTTCTGGTATTCCGTTTCGAGGTTGCGGATTTCAGCCTTGAGGGCCAGGCTGCGGGAAGCTTGCTCTGCCTTGACCTCTGCCACCTTCTGGTCGATTTCTGCAGTGGACAGGTTGCTGCGGCCTTCGATGGCATCCAGTTCGCGGGTCAGTTCGGTAATGCGGAGCACCAGGTCGGGGCGGTTCAGTTCGATAATGGTATCGCCTGCATGAATGGACTGGCCAGGCATCACGTGAACCTTGACCACCTCGGTGGGGCTGGGCAAACTGATGGTGGTTTCGGAGGCTTCGGCAATGCCCTGGAACATGGAGGCCTTGCCTGCAAACATAATACCCAACACAACCACAATCACAATGCTCAGGCACCAGGCGTAAATGAGTTTGTGCTTGTAGGCGTGAGCCACGCCGGGGTTGGTCTTGTTCTTGTTCCAGAAAGTATCGAGAGCTTCTTCTAACTTGTTCATCTTAAACTCCCTTTACATTTCCGTGGTGGCGTCTTGCATCATGAACGAAACATCAGAGATGCCTTCGATCAGTGACAGTTCCTTCAAGATTTCTGCAGCGGGCTTGGTGGCTCGCAGGCGGATCTGGTAGGCACAATCCACACGGGCACCGCCATCCACCTCGCGCATGGTAATCAGGATGTACGTCTTTAGACTTTTTCGAAGGACGTCCTCGATTTTCTGGCGGGGTTCAGATTCGTTGGGCAGGGCAAAGCGGAGCATGCCATCAAAGAAATGCTTGGTGCCAAGGCCCGTGCGAGAGATCAGGAAGGCCACCAGGCAGAAGGCGATGGTACCGCCCAAGGCGGCACCCCAGGCATAGACACCGCAACCGATACCTGCGCCCAGGGAGGCGAAAATGAACATGATGTCGCGGGGGTCCTTGAAACTGGTACGGAAACGGACCACGGAAAGAGCACCCATCATGCCAAGACCGCGGCCTACGTTATCGCCGATAGCGGACATCACCATGGCCGCAACCACGGAACTCAAAACGATGCCCTGCACAAAGTTGCGGGAATAGGATAGCCCAAGGAAGGTTTTTTCGTAAGTCCAGGCGATGACAGAAGAAAGGATAAAGGCCAAGATAAGGGTGTAGGCCAAAGTGATAAGAGATGCATTGGCAGTACCGGATTGCACCGCTAAAAGATCGAGCATAAGGTCTCCGTTTTAGAATAAAACACTTCCACCCATAATTTACTTTAAAAACAGCATTTTTTTCGCCATTTTTGTGTAAAAAAGGGTGAACAAGAGCCCAACTCATCCCTCATTTCGGGCATTTTCGAGGTGAAAGTACCCTATTTTACCACACCGCAGAACATTTTAGAAAAAATTATTCCAAAATGCTCGTAAATTATTTGTAACCAAAAGTTCTGAAGGGCGCTTATGGCCGATTCCCGCACCCAAAAGGCACTTCATCAGCTAAAACGGCCCGCGGTCTGCTTGCGGCGACGGCCTCTTTCGGAAATCAACGCCTCCAGCAGGAAAAGGAACGCGGCAAGCCCCAGGAAAATCTGGTAGCGGTCCTGGTAGTTTTCCATCCTGTCCGTAGCCTGTTCCTTCTTTTCGAGGGTCGCAATTTCAGAAAGAACCTTCTGGAGTTGGAATTCCCCGGGGCTGGCGTAAAAATACAGGCCCCCCGTGACGCTAGCGATTTCTTGAAGGGTCCTGTCTTCAAGGCGCGTGGTCACGATGTTACCCTGCATATCCTTCTTGTAGGCGACGCTTCCGTTTTTTGACGGAACCGGAATGGGAACCCCTTCGCGGGAACCGATACCGATGGTGTAAATCCGGATACCGAGGGCGGCAGCCTCCTTGGCGGCGTTTACAGCGGCGGCTTCCAGTTCTTCGCCATCGCTCATAAGGATCATTACCGCATACTGTCCACCGCTATTGGAATTCCGGTACAAGGACATGCCCTTGCGGATGGCACTTTCAAGATTTGTACCCGGCATGAGCCAGCCGGGATTCAATTCCCTGAGCATCATCTGGACCGTGCCGTAGTCCAAGGTCAAGGGGACCATGACCTGGGCCTCCCCGGAAAAGGCCACCAGCCCCACGCGGTCGCCGGACAGGGATTCCAGAAATGCGGATATTTCGTGACGGCTGCGGGTCAGGCGGTTGGGTTTAATGTCCTCGGCCAGCATGGAAAGGGAAATGTCCTGCAAAAGTACAAGGTCCAGTCCCTTGCGTTCGATATGTTCCATCTTACGGCCCCATTGAGGGCGGGCCAAGGCCACGAACAAGAATGCGATGGCCAGCAAAAGGATAAGCACCTTGGCCAGACGGCGCCAGGGGGACACCGAGGTGGAAAGCTTGGGCAACATGGATAGGGATACAAAGCGGCTGGCCAGCTTTTTACGACGGCGGTACGCATACAAGAACAGCAACGCAAAAAGCGGAAGGGAAAGCAGCCCCCACAAGAAAGTCGGTTCGGCAAAACGCATAATTCTCTACAGCCTCACAAAATCACGGGATTCTAACAAAGCGGGTATTGGCAAGCAAAAGCTCAAGCAAAATCAAGAGGGCTCCGGCCAACAGCCAGGGGTAAAACTTCTCGGCATAGCGGGCGTAGGCGATGGTCTCGATTTCGGTCTTTTCCAGTTCGTCGATCTCGGAATAGATACGTTCCAGTTCCTCCTTGTTCTCGGCACGGTAGAACCGCCCGCCGGTCTTTAAGGCAATGGCGTTCAGCACACCTTCGTCAATGCCCTCTTCGGGAGTAATTTCACGTTCGCCCCACGAAATTTCGCCTGTCCAGGGGTTCTGCTGGAAAGAGAGAATCTTGCCCTTCTTTTTGCCCACCCCGATGGTATAGACCTTTACTCCCAGGGACTGTGCGACCTCGGCCGCACGCATGGGCGGAACAAGGCTTGCATTGTCCCGACCGTCGGTCAAAAGCACCACCACCTTGGACTTGGCCTCGGATTTCTGCAAGCGGGCAAGTGCGTTCATCAAGCCGTCGCCGATTGCAGTCTGGGAGGCGTAGACAGAATCACGGGCCAGTTCGCCGGAGGCCTTGAGAATTTCGAGAAGGGAGCCGTAGTCCAAGGTCAGGGGGCATTGGGTCATGGAACGAGAACCGAAGGCGGAAAGGCCGATGCGGTCGCTATGGCGTTTCTGGATGAACTCGGCAATCACCTCCTGGGCATACCCCAGGCGGCTGTACTTCCAGTAGTTTCCGGACTTGAGCATGCGTTCGGCATTCATCACCCCAAGTTTTGCCTGTTCGGCACGAGTCAGCATATCCAAGGTACCCATGGAGCCCGAAATATCCAGGGCAAGCATAATATCTACGCCATCGGTAGAGGTGTACTCCACTTCCATGGCGTTTTGAGGTCGGGCAAGGGCAACCACAAAGCAGCACAAGGCGGCAAGGCGGAGGGCCGGGACAATGTGGCGAAAACGGACCCTGCTGCTGGGGGCGGCTTTTTTGGCAATGGCCAATGCAGGGAACTTGATAGTACTCTTGCGGCGACGATTCCTGTATATGTATGAGGCAACCAGAACGGGAACCAAGAGCAAAAGCCAAAATGCTTCCGGGTTCTGAAAATGCAACGATCCAATATCCATGAATACTCCAAAAACGGTAATTCGAAAAAGGCAGTAAGAATATACAATTTATGAACAAGGCTAAATCTACGAAAAACTACAACAAAAGACCAATCACAGGATTTTTTTATGAAATTCTGAAAAAAGCAAGTTTCTAACTTGTAGTTATCGAACCGCACTACGTCTCGTACGAGGCTGAATAACGAGGATAAATACGATGAGTGAAAAGAAATTCACCAAATGGGTCGCCTGCTGGGGTAACGCAACCTCCATTACAGACCGCAAGGAGGCCGTGTACGCCAGGGACCTGACTCTTCGCTACCCCATCCCCGTTTGCTTTGACGGAAACAAACTACGGTTTCGCTTTTCCAACCTTACGGGAACAGAGGCTGTAACCATCAGCGAAGCTTATGTGGCAAGGCCAGTCAAGGCTTGCGTTGCCACAGCCAGCAGCAACAGTTCCGGCAAAAACTACCAGCCCGCAAAAATCACCTTCGGCGGAAAAATTTCAGGGGTCATTCCCGCAGGGCAAGAAATTATAAGCGATGAAATTCCCTTTGACGTTTCTGCAGGCGAGACTCTAGACGTAAGCCTGTACTTTGCAGATTTCACCCAGATGAATGCAGGGACTTTGATTACGGGGCCCTTGTCCATAGGCAGGTACAGTTACGGCAACTTCGTCTGCGACCCGGAGCTCCCGGCAGAAAAAACACGCAACACCAACTGGTTCTATTTCTTGAACACCGTTGACGTTTTTACCGAAGAAAAGAACTTTGCATTGGTCTGCTACGGCGACTCCATTACCGCCCAGGACTGGCCCGACTACCTTAGCCTGCGAGCCGCAAGAGAAGGTTTTGGCAATGTTTCCGTTATCCGCAGGGCTGTAAGCGGCACAAGGATCCTTCGCCAATACAACTGCATCACATACGCAGCCTACGGCTTGAAGGGAGCTACCCGTTTCCCCATAGAACTCAACGTGGCGGGCGCCAGGTCTGTCATTATCCAGCACGGCATCAACGACATCATCCACCCCGTCGGCGAAGACGTAAACCCATTCCGCCCCTGGAGCGACATGCCCACCACCCAGGAC